>JANOAQ010000343.1:0-10199 GCA_031411195.1 Burkholderiaceae bacterium
CGCGCGGCCACGTCGGTGGCCACCAGCACCGGACAGCTGCGGTTGGCAAACTGGATCAGCACCTGGTCGCGGTCGCGTTGTTCAAGATCACCATGCAGGGCCAGGGCGGCAATGCCCTGGGCCTGCAGCACGGCCACCAGATCGCGGCACTGCGCCTTGGTATTGCAGAAGGCCAGGGTGCGCTCGGGCCGCCAATGGTTGAGCAGCAAGCCCACCGCGTGCAGGCGCTGGTTGTCGGCCACCTCGTAGAAGCGCTGGCGGATCTTGGCTGCGCTGGGCTGGGCGGTCAGCGTCACTTCTTGCGGATTGCGCAGGAAGCGGCGGCTGATCTGCGCCAGGCCTTCGGGGTAGGTGGCCGAAAACAGCAAGGTCTGCCGCACCTGGGGGCAGTGACTGCCGATGGTGGCGATGTCTTCGGCAAACCCCATGTCCAGCATGCGGTCGGCCTCGTCCAGCACCAGGGTGCTCAAGGCGCCCAGCGGCAGGCTTTCACGCGTCAGGTGGTCGACGATGCGCCCCGGGGTGCCCACGACGATGTGGGCGCCGTGCGCCAGGCTGTCCAGCTGCGGCTTGATGGGGCTGCCGCCGCACAGCGTGAGGGCCTTGATGTTGTCCTCGGCGCGGGCCAGGCGGCGGATCTCCTGCGTCACCTGCTCGGCCAGTTCGCGGGTGGGGCACAGCACCAGGGCCTGCACATCGGGGCGCTTGCTGTCCAGCCGGTGCAGCAACGACAGGGCAAAGGCGGCAGTCTTGCCGCTGCCGGTGGCGGCCTGGGCGATCAGGTCGTGGCCGGCCAGGGCCAGGGGCAGGGCAGCGGCCTGGATCGGCGTCATCGACGCATAGCCCAGGGCCTGCAGATTGGCCAGCATGGCGGGCGACAGTGGCAGCGTGCTGAAGGCGGGGCCCGCAGCGGGTGCCGGTGATACGGTGGGTTCGGTCATGCGCGATTGTCGGCGATGGGCAGCGCCGGCATCCGACTGTGGCCAGCGGCTGTGCGGCCTCAGCGCGGCGCCAAGCTGTGCCGCAGCAGCAGCGACTGGCCTGCCGGCGACAGCAGAAAGTCGACAAATGCCTCGGCTTCGGCCGGGGCGCCCTTCATGCGCACGACACCGTAGCCGGCGCTCACGTTGATGGAATCAGGCAGGGCGGTGCTGGTTTGGCCGGGTTGCTCGCGCACGGCCTGCAGACCATGGCTGCAGTAGGTCAGGAACAGGTCGGCCGAACCCCTGGACAACAGCACGCCGTGCACGTTTCGGTCGGCGGGTGGCCGTGGCGCATTGGGTCCACCGGCCAGTTGCAGGGCGCGTGCCTTCAGGGCCGCCGCTGCACCGGGATGACCGGCTTGCTCGATGTTGTCGAACACCTGCACGGCGTGGTCACCGGCCGGGTCGGCGCGGGGTGTGCCGACACCGAGCTTGAGCGTCGGGTCCAGCAACTGCTGCACAACGGTTTCAGGCTTGACGACCAGGCCTGCGCGCGCCAATACGCACATCGCATCGCGTGCATAGCGCTGCACCGGCAAGGCCAGGCCGGCTGAAACCAGCATCTCGGGGTGGACCAGGTTGGTCGATGCAAACACATCGGTGGTCTCGCCCACCAGCAAGCGGGTGGCCAGCAAGCCGGACGCACCAAACTCAAGCTGCACAGCGACACCCGGCCGCTGCGCCTTGAAGGCTGCAGCCACGTCCTGCAGCGCCGCGCGCAGGCCGCCAGCCGCATGCACCCGCACAGTGGCCGCTGCAGGCTGCAGGCCAGCAGCGCCAGCAGCAGTGGCTGCACCGGCTGCGGCTGCGGCATCCGGCAGGCCGGCGGCGGCCCATGCCCACAGCGCCAGACCGACGCATCGACGTCGAGCTTGGCGAGCCACCTCAGTGCTTGTGCTGGCCCATGCCACCACTGCCCAAGGCCTTGATGGGCGCCTTCACGGTGATGGTTTCCTTCTTGCCGTCCTTGCCTTGGACCACCAGCGACAGGTCCACCGACTCACCTTCCTTCAGTGGCGCCTTCAGATCCATCAGCATCACGTGGTAGCCACCCGGCTTGAGCTCGACGACTTTGCCGGCAGGCAGGTCCAGCGCAGGCAGGGCGCGCATCTGCATCGTGCTGCCGTCCATCTTCATCTCGTGAATCTCGACCACGCCGGCCGCCGTTGACGAAACCGAGACCAGCCTGCCGCCGCCAGCCGAGGTGATCTGCATGAAGGCGCCGGTGGCCTTCTGTTGTGCCACGGTGCCACGCACCCAGGGCTCTTTCACGGTGGTCTGTGCCAGGGCTGGAATTACCCACAGGGTGCAGGCGGTGGCGATGAGGTAGCGATTGAAATGCATGGGTGTCCCGTTGAAAGCAAATTGCAACGGACAGCTTAACTGGCTGCGACCACGGGTTGGTGAAACTGGCATGGCCAGGGCACACGGCCCACCGGCCGGGGCCCATCATGCTGCGGCCAACTGCGCATTCCCGCCGCTCAGGGGGCCGCTCCCAGGGGTGAGCAGGCGTGAGCAGCGGAGCTGGCGGCTTACACTGTTTCCTTCGTCGCCCGCACTGCCGGCGCGGCTCTGCGGGCTTTACCTGCGGGCCACTGCCGGCCGATCGCCATGGACCTGGTCTACAGCTACGCCGCTTTCCTCATTGCCTACCTGATCGGCTCGATCTCGTTCGCGGTGCTCATCAGCAAGGCCATGGGCCTGGGTGATCCACGAACTTACGGCTCCAAGAACCCGGGCGCCACCAATGTGCTGCGATCAGGCAACAAGGTGGCCGCCGGGCTTACTTTGCTGCTCGACTTCCTGAAGGGCTTTGCGCCCACAGCAGTGGTGCAGTACTACTCCTTCGACCTGGGCTTCGAGGACACCTCCATTGCATTCGTGGGTGTGGCGGCATTCTTCGGGCACTTGTTCCCGGTGTTCTTCAAGTTCAAGGGCGGCAAGGGTGTGGCCACCGCCGCCGGCGTGTTGCTCGCCTACGAACCCTGGCTGGGCGTTGGCGTGCTGGTGGTGTGGGTTGCGGTGGCGGCGGTGTTTCGCTATGCGTCGCTGGCGTCCATCGCGGCAGCGGTGGCAGCGCCCTTCATCACCTTGGTGTTCTTCGACCACCGTCACAGCTTGACGCTGGGCGTGATCGTGATGAGCCTGGCGCTGATCTGGCGCCACTGGCGCAATATGCTCAAGTTGATGTCGGGCAAGGAGTCACGCATCGGCGAAAAGGTCGAAGCGGATCAACCCAGAAAGCGCCGTCGCCGGGTGCGCCGCCTGCATGACGAGGTGGCGCCTGGTCATGGCGCCAATCAGAGCAACCGCAACAAAGGAAATTGATCCCATGGTTCAGCGTTTCGAGGTAGGTGCGCGCATGTCCGAGATGGCGGTGCACAACGGTGTCTGCTACCTGGCGGGCCAAGTGGCCGTGGGCGCCTCTCCCGACATTGCAGGCCAGACCCGCGAGGTTCTGGGCGCCATCGACGCGTTGCTGGCCAAGGCGGGCACCGACAAGTCCAACATCCTGCGGGCCGAGATTTTCCTGGCCGACATGGCCGATTTTCCAGGCATGAATGCGGTTTGGGACGCCTGGGTTGTGGCGGGCCACACGCCGCCGCGCGCCACGGTGCAGGCGGCCCTGGCCAAGCCCGCGTGGAAGGTCGAGATCGTCGTCACTGCGGCGCTCTGACCCAACCGTTGAGGTGCTGCGATGGCCATGGCATCACGCCGGTCCCTGATCGGTCTGGTGCTGGCGCTTCTGGCCGCCACCGGCGGCATGCAGTGGTGGCGCGAGCGCCACGATGACCAGACCGGCATCGAGTTGGCCGCGCGGGCGCAGCCGGGTGACATCCAGTTGCTGTCGTCCACCACATGCGTGTTCTGTGATCGGGCACGGCGCTGGATGCAGGTGCACCAGGTGCGCTTTTCCGAGTGTTTCGTCGAGCGGGATGCCGAATGCGCGAAGCGCTACCAGGCCACCGGCGGGCGTGGCACACCCACGGTACTGGTGCGCGGTCAGGTGCAGCTGGGGTTCAGCCCGCAGCAGGTGTTGGCTGCCTTGCCGGCCAAGGCGGTTTGATCACAGGCCCAGTCGGGCCACATCACCCCGGCCCTGCCGCACCAGGCGAGGCTCGTCGTCGGTGAGGTCGATCACCGTGGTGGGTTCCATCGGGCAGGCGCCAGCGTCCACCACGCCGGCCAGCAGCTTCTGATAGCGGTACAGGATCTCTTCTGAATCGTTGAGGGGCTCGGTCTCCCCCGGCGCGATCAGGGTGGTGGCCAGCAGCGGCTGGCCCAGCTCGGCCAGCAGGGCTTGAGTCACCTTGTGGTCGGGCACGCGCAGGCCGATGGTGCGGCGCGAGGGGTGCGACAGGCGCCGAGGTACTTCCTTCGTCGCTTCCAGGATGAAGGTGAAGGGTCCGGGCGTGCCCAGCTTCAACAAGCGGTACTGGCGGTTGTCGACCCGCGCATAGCTGGCCAGCTCCGACAGGTCGCGGCACAGCAATGTGAGGTGGTGCTTGTCGTCAACCTGGCGGATTCGGCGCAGTGATTCAGCCGCCGCCTTGTCATCGAGGTGGCAAACCAGGGCGTAGCTGCTGTCGGTGGGTACGGCGCACACGCCGCCTTGATGCAGCAAATGCGCCGCCTGCTTCAGCAAGCGGGGCTGCGGGTTGTCGGGGTGAACTTCGAAGAACTGCGACATGCGCGGGGCTGACTGGCCAGTGCTGGGGTGGAGCAACGTCCGACTCTACCCCGTGGCACAGCAGCCGGATCCCCTGTGGATCAAGGGGAAAGTGCGGCCAGCGGCGTGGTCAGCCCTCGATCGATCAAGGCCTGCCACACAGGGGTGACGCTGCCTGGCAGGTCGGGCAGGCTGCCCAGGTCGATGCGGCTTTCTTCAGGAGAATGGAAATCGCTGCCGCGCGAAGCCAGCAAATTGAATTCTTGCGCCATGCCGATGTACTTGGCGGTGTCGGCCACCCCATGGCTGCCGGTCAGCACTTCCACGCCTTGGCCACCGTGGCTCTTGAACTCCGAGAACAGGGCGAACTCTTCGTTCACGCTGAACTTGTAGCGGCCGGGGTGGGCGATGACGGCCAGGCCACCGGCGTTGGTGATCCAGCGCACGGCCTCGCCCAGGCCAGCCCACCGATGGGGCACGTAGCCAGGCTTGCCTTCGGTGAGGTAGCGGCGAAAAACCGAATGCGTGTCCGGACAAATGCCCGACTCGACCAGCCAGCGCGCGAAGTGGGTGCGCGACACCAGATCGGAGTTGCCCACATAGCGCAGTGCGCCGTCAAACGCCCCCTGGATGCCCACCTTGGCCAAGCCGTCGGCCATTTCGCGGGCGCGGGCCACGCGACCGCTGCGGGTCTGGGCCAAGCCGGCCTGAAGGGCTGCGTTGCTTGCGTCAAAGCCCAAGCCGACGATGTGAACCGTTTCACCCGCAAAGGTGACCGAGACCTCGACACCGTTGACAAATGCCAGCCCCAAGGCGCTGGCGGCGGCTGCGGCCTCGGCCAGGCCGCCAGTTTCGTCATGGTCGGTCAAGGCCCACAGCGCCACGCCGTTGCGGGCGGCGCGCTCGGCCAGCACGCCGGGTTGAAGGGTACCGTCAGAAAAGCGGGAATGCGAATGCAGGTCGGCGTTGAGTAGATGCACGCCTGCATTTTCGCCGTTATGGCCCGGCCTTGCAGAAGTGGGGGCAGCTTGGGACAGAGCAACCGTGTTTTGTGCGCAGCCGGCGCAACAGCGCAACAGCCCAGTCGTCAGCCAGCGACCACGCGCACAGGCGCGCGCTGGGGTTCGGGTTCGGAATCGAAGCGCTCAAACCCGGTGTAGCAAAGGAAATGGCGATTGGCGGCGCGCCCGAACAGCGTCATACCCAGTTGTTCGGCCAGGGCATGACCCATGGCGGTGACACCATTGCGCGACACGATGATGGGCACGCCCATCTGGGCACTCTTTATCACCATCTCGCTGGTCAGGCGGCCGGTGGTGTAGAAGGTCTTGTCGCCGCCGTGCACGCCGTGCAAGCCCATCCAGCCGGCGATGGTGTCGATGGCGTTGTGGCGGCCCACGTCTTCCACGAACACCAGCATGCGGCTGCCTGCAAACAACGCACAGCCATGGACCGAGCCAGCCTTGCGGTGGATGCTGTTGCGCTGGCGCATCTGCTCGAGCAAACCATGCAGCGTACTTTGGCGGATGCGCGCCGTGGCAGCATCGGGCAAGCGAATGCTGCCCAGTTGCGACATGGCATCGCCAAACACCGTGCCTTGGCCACAGCCCGTGGTGACCACCCTGTGCTCGGTCTTGCGGTCGAACTCTGATATGCCGCGATGGGTCTTGACCGCTGCCGCGCCAACCTCCCAATCCACGGTGATCGATTCCACCTCGTCCACCTGCGTGATCAGGCGCTGGTTGAGCAGGTAGCCCAATACCAGCAACTCGGGTGATGCGCCCAGGGTCATCAGCGTGACCAACTCGCGCTTGTCGACGAACACTGTCAGAGGCCGCTCGGCGGGGATGTGAATGCTGCGTCGTTCACCATGCTCGTCGAGCACGGTGATCTCGCGCAGCAGTTCACCCTGTGCGGCGGTCAGTCGCGGCGCGCCAGTGATGGGTTGGCAGGCCTGCGGTGAGTCATAGGCCCGTGGCTCGCTGGGGGGCGGCACGGACGGCATGGCCCCAGGGTCAAGCAGCGGGGCGAATGCGCTCACAGCGGCCTTGCAGCTTCACTTCTTGGCCACGGCGGCCGGTGCCGGTGCCACTGTTGGTGCCGGTGTGGGCGATGGTGCAGCAGCGGCCTGCGGTGCCGGTGCCGGTGTGGGCGGGGTGTAGACAAAGGGACCTGGGTCAGCGCAGGCCGGGGTGTCGGTGGGTGCAGAGGCCGGCTTGCCCGCTTTCTTGGCGGCGGCCTGGTAACTGCCGGCGACACGGTCCATGCTCAAGCACAGTTTGTAGCTGTCGACCTTGCCGGTGTGCGCCGTCTTGGCGGCGGTTTCGGCAGCCTTGGCCTTGGCTTCGTCGCTGGGGGCCGGCAATTTGGCCACGGCTTGCAGGCCCAGCAACAGGGCAGTGGCGCCAACCAGGGCCAGGGGGGCAAAACGCTTCATGAATGTCTCCAGAGACCTGCGCAGTAAGCTCAGGCTTGTGGGGCGGTCGTGCCCACGGGTGGGGTGGGTGGCACCGAGCGCTGAGCGGGGATCTTGCCTGCCTGAATGTCGTCCAGCCACAAGGCATGGTGCTCACGAGCCCAGCCTTCGTTGACATAGCCTGTCTTCATGGCCTTGTAAGCGCCGCGGGTGCCGATGGTGCCCATGTAGATGTGGCCCAGCAGGGCGGTGACCATCAAGACGGCCCCCACCGCGTGGACCATGTGCGCCACCTGCATGTCGGAGCGCAAATACGCCATGCCGGGCAACAGCTTGTCCAGGATGAGGCCAGACACCACCAGAACCAGCCCAGGAACGCCCACCCCCCACCAAAACAGGCCTTTTTCAGCCGGATTGAAACGGTGCGAGGGCAATTCCTCGTTGCCGAACAGACCGCCGCCTTTCATCAGCCACTTGAAGTCGGCGGCGGTGGCGATGTTGTCCTTGACAAAGGTGACCAGCACAATCACCAGCGACACCGCAAACAGGGGGCCGACGAAGTTGTGCATCGTCTTGAGCAGGTAGGTGAGGGCACCGAAGATCGTGCCGCCCAGCACCGGTAGCAGAAAAAACTTGCCAAAAGCCATCACGATGCCCGAGACAGCCAGGGTCACGAAGGCGATGGCGTTGGTCCAGTGCGCGGCACGCTCAAACGGGGTGAAGCGTTCGATCAGCGGACCGGTGTCGGGGTGGTCTTTGCCCAGCGCACCACGGCGCCAATAAAACAGGCCCAGCGCAATGACGACAATGAGCAGCAGCGATCCTCCGTAGGGCAGGATCCACTGGTTTCGCACCTGGCGCCAGGCTTCGCCGGCATTGGTCAGGCGCGATCCGGGATACTGCACGAAGGGCTGTATCAACACGCCTTTTTCAGCCCCCGGCAGATTGCTGGTGCCAGCGGCGTTGCCCGACTCGCGCACTGCACGCCAGAACGGCGCGTTGTTGCCTGGCTGGCTTTTGGCGCGCTGGGCATTGTTGTCATCGGCGTTTGGCTCGGCGGGAGCTACAAAGCCGGCGGGCGGCCCCTTGCCATCGGTGGCAAGGGCACCTGCAGCGGGTGCAGCGGTCTGGGCCAGCGCAACAGAAGCGGCCAGCAGAAAGCTGGCACATGCCAAGCTGTGTCGGATCAGGGCGTGCATGGCGGCTCCTGTGTGCTCACGGCTGGGCCGGGGCGCGGCTGTACTCGTTCTGACCCTGCGAACGGGCCTTGAGCTGGTTTTCCCAAGCCGTCTTGTCGCCGACCGTCCAGCCCGGTGCGGTGTGTGCAGTCTGCGCACTCTGCCAGGGCTTGCCGTCGGACTTGGGGGTGCCGGCAGTCTGGGCCTTGTCGCCACAGGCGGCCAGCAACAGCGCGGCAGCCAGCACGGTAAAACAAGTCACTGACTTCATGACTTGGCGCCCTTGGATTCGGCCTTGCCTGCAATGGGTTTGCCGTAGGCGGTGCCCCAGCCCCAGACTTCGCTGCCCTTGCCACGGGTAAGGACCCGGGTGCGGAAAATGTCGGCCACCACATCGCCGTCGCCGCCGATCAGCGCCTTGGTGCTGCACATCTCGGCACAGGCCGGAAGCTTGCCTTCGCCCAGTCGGTTGCGCCCGTACTTTTCGAACTCGGCCTGCGAGCCGTTGGCCTCGGGGCCGCCGGCGCAGAAGGTGCACTTGTCCATCTTGCCGCGCAAGCCGAAGGTGCCGTTGGTGGGGAACTGCGGTGCGCCGAACGGGCAGGCGTAGCTGCAATAGCCGCAGCCGATGCAGACGTCCTTGTCGTGCAACACCACGCCTTCGTCGGTGCGGTAGAAGCAATCGACCGGGCACACGGCCATGCAAGGTGCATCGCTGCAGTGCATGCAGGCCACCGAGATGCTTTTCTCGCCAGGGATGCCGTCGTTGAGCGTGACCACACGGCGGCGGTTCACGCCCCAGGGCACTTCGTGTTCGGCCTTGCAGGCCGTGACGCAACCGTTGCACTCGATACAACGCTCGCTGTCGCAAATGAATTTCATGCGGGCCATTGCTTGCTCCTTATGCGCTGACGCGCTCCACCTGGCAGACGGTGGTTTTTGATTCTTGCATCATGGTCACGCTGTCGTAGCCATAGGTGGTAGCGGTGTTGATCGCCTCGCCGCGGATCACCGGTTTGGCGCCATCGGGGTAGTACGGCGCCAGATCGACACCGCCCCAGCGTCCCGAGAAATGGAAGGGCAACCATACGGTCTCAGCATCCACCCTCTCAGTGACCATGGCACGAACGCGCAGGCCCTTGAAGTCAGGCAAGGCAGCCATGGGCGGGGTCTTGATCCACACTTCGTCGCCATTGCGGATGCCTCGGTCGTTGGCAGCCTTGGGGTTGATTTCGACGAACATCTCCTGCTGCAACTCGGCCAGCCAGGGGTTGCTTCGCGTCTCTTCGCCGCCGCCTTCGTACTCGACCAAGCGTCCGCTGGACATGATCAGCGGGAAGGTCTTGCCGATGTCCTTGTTTTTCTCCTGCACGCTCTTGAAGAGAGTGGGCAAGCGCCAGAAGGCCTTCCTGTCGTCGTGCGTGGGGTACTTGGCCACCAGGTCGGCGCGCGTGCTGTACAGCGGCTCGCGGTGCTGGGGGATAGGGTCAGGGAAGTTCCAGACGATGGCCCGTGCCTTGGCATTGCCGAAGGGATGGCAGCCGTGCACCTGCATGGTCACCCGGATGATGCCGCCTGAGGAGTCGGTTTTCCAGTTCTTGCCTTCGGCTGCCTTTTGCTCGGCCTCGGTCAAGTCGCCCCACCAGCCCAGCTTCTTGAGCAGCAGGTGGTCGAACTCGGGGTAGCCGGTGGTCAGCTCGCAGCCCAGCGAATGCGAGCCGTCAGCGGCCAGCAGAGAGGTGCCGTCGCGCTCGACGCCGAAGTTGGCGCGGAAGTTGCCGCCGCCGTCCATCACATGCCGGCTGGTGTCGTAGAGGTTGGGCGATCCGGGGTGCTTCAACTCGGGCGTGCCGAAGCACGGCCACGGCAGGCCGAAGTAGTCGCCGTCGAGCTTGTAGCCCGTCTCCTTGTCGATGCCGCCCTTGGCACGCAGCGACTTGACGTCGAAGACG
>JANOAQ010000344.1:0-5348 GCA_031411195.1 Burkholderiaceae bacterium
ACGACGTGTTCCGCCAATACGACCCAGCCAACCGATTGCTGCACCAGGCCGATGCCGAAGTGCTGGCGCAAGAGCTGAACCTGCGCCAACTGGCAGCCAGCCTGGCGCGGCTGCGCGCCCAGCGCATCGACGTTGTGCAACTGCGCGCGCCCAGCCCGTTTGCGCTGGCGCTGATGGTCGAGCGGTTTCGCGAGCAGCTCAGCACCGAGAAGCTGGCCGACCGGCTGGCGCGCATCGTGGCCGATGCCGAGGCCGTGCTGGCCGAAGGCGAGGCACCGTTGCCCGCTGCCCCGCGCCGGCGTCGCCGCCCGGCCTGAGGCGGACTGGCCTGGCGGGGCCATAGCCAATGCGGCATTTGGGCCGCTGGTGGCCGCTTCTTCAAGGGATGGCGAGTGCGCCGGTTCGCCATGATCAGGGGCCCTGCCTGCCTGCCATGCCCTTGTCCACATTCAAGCTCAAACACGGTCCGCGTGAGCGCGGCCTGCTGGCCCTGCTCATTTTGCTGGTGGGCCTGGTGGCGGGCGTGGCGGTATCGCAGACCGAAGCTGCCGGCAGCGCCAACCGAAATTTCAGGGAAGTGGTGCTTCCGTCGATGAAGCGGGTGCACGATCTGGTGGCCTCGGTGGACGAAGTGCGGGGCTTGTCGGCCCTGCACCTGCTGTTGCGCGAGGGGGCAGAGCGCACCGCGCTTGAAAGCCGGCTCGAGGCCGAGCGCCGCATGATCGACAAGCGCATGGCGGCCTACGGCAAACGCCTGATCGACGACACCGATCGCCAGCACTTCGACGCGGTGCAAAAGAGCCTGACCCTATTCTGGGCCGTGCAGGACAAGCTGCTGGCCGTTGCCCGCCGCGCGCCAGTGGATGCGGCCGCCGCCGCTGAGGCGCGTACCTTGATCGCCGGCGAGGCGCAGGCCGCGTTCAGTCAGCTCACCGCCGATCTGGAGGCCTGGTGGGCCTATGTCGAGCGGCTGGCTGAACAAGCCGCCGCCTCGGCGCAGCAACAGGCCAGGGCCTTGCTGCTGCCGACCTTGCTGGCGGTGGCCATCGCTGCGCTGCTGGGCATGGCCGCCGGCGGTCTGCTGGCCCGACGCAAGCCCGGTTTGCCGGGCGACGATGAAACCTTCGCGTCCACCGTGGCCAGTCCGCACGATCTGGCTGACAACGGTGCGCCCAGCTCGCGCGCGGCCATGCTCGATGCGGTGGAAAGTGCGCGCCTGCGCAAGCCGGCAAGCAAGCCTGCCCAAGGCCGGCGCTACCGCGACGCCGTCGACACCCGGCCGGGCTGACCTGGCAGCTAGACGGGCTGACCTGGCAGCTGGCCGAGCCAGCTGACCAATGGCATGGGCGCTGGCTTACAGTGACTGCCGCCTTGACCGAACCCGCCATGCCCCCATTGCCCGCATTGCCGCAAGATGCCGACGGCCTGCTCAAGCTGGCCGCGCAGTCGATGTTCGACCTGTACGCCCAGACCGTGCAGGGCATGATGGTGGTCGATCGCGCGCACCGGGTGGTGTGGATCAGCGAGGGCTACAAGCGATTTCTGCCGGCCCTGGGGTTCAACGGCGAGCATGAATTCGTCGGCCGCCTGGTTGAAGAGGTGGTGCCCAACACCCTGCTGGCCCAGGTGATCGACAGCGGGCAACCCATCATGGTGGACTTGCTGACCAACAAGGCTGGCACCTTCCTGGTCAGCCGGGTGCCGTTGCGCGATGGCGAAGGCCGCGTCATCGGCGCGCTGGGCATGGTGCTGATGGACCAGAGCGATGTCACGCCCGAAAGCAGCATGCAGCCGCTGATGGTCAAGTTCGGCCGCCTGCAACGGGATCTGGCCGAAGCCCAGCGCCGCCTGGCGGCAGAGCAGGTGCGCAACCGCCACGCGAAATACACCATCGCCGCCTACATCGGGGCCAGCCCGGCGGCGCTGGAAGTCAAGCGACAGGCGCGGCGCGTGGCCGGCACCGGATCGACCGTGCTGTTGCTGGGCGACACGGGCACCGGCAAAGAGCTGCTGGCCCACGGCATCCACGCGGCGTCCGCACGGGCGGGGCGGGCTTTCGTGGGCGTCAACATCGCGGCTGTGCCCGACACCCTGCTCGAAGCCGAGTTCTTCGGCGTGGCCCCGGGTGCCTACACCGGCGCCGACCGCAAGGGGCGCGAAGGCAAGTTCAAGCTGGCCGACGGCGGCACCTTGTTTCTCGACGAGATTGGCGACATGCCGCTGGCCGTGCAGGCCAAGCTGCTGCGGGCCTTGCAGGAGCAGGAGGTCGAGCCGCTGGGCAGCAACCAGGTGCTCAAGGTGGATGTGCGGGTGATCGCCGCCACCAGCCGCGACTTGGCCGCGATGGTGGCCGACGGGCGATTTCGCGCCGACCTGTACTACCGGCTGAATGTGCTGCCGATCCGCCTGCCGGCGCTGCGCGAGCGCCTGTCCGACATCGAGGCCTTGGCCGACGCCCTGCTCGACGACATCGCCCGCCGCAGCGGCCTGGCGCCCAAGGCCCTGTCGGCCGAGGCCCTGGACCGCCTGGCCGCGCACGCCTGGCCCGGCAATATCCGCGAGCTGCGCAATGTGCTGGAGCAGGCCGCGCTGATGACCGACGAGCCGGTGCTGCAGCCCAGCGACGTGGCCGCTGCCCTGGGCAGCGCGCTGCCCGCCGGGCCGCGGGCCTTGTCGGCAGTGCTTGAGACCGCCAGCCGCCCCGGCGATGTTGCTGCCCCGCCATTGCCCGGAGAAATCGTCACGACGCCGGCCAGCATCCGCCCTTTGGCCGAAGCGGTGGCAGCGTTGGAATCAAGGGCCATCCTGCAGGCCCTGGCCGCCACCGGCGGAAACAAGCTGGCGGCGGCCCGCCTGTTGGGTATCGCCCGGGCCACGCTGTACGAAAAGCTGGCCCAGGCCCAGCAGGCTACCGGGGCCGACCGAAACGGGCCTGCGTAGCACACCCACGTTGCAGGGCCACTGCTGAACGCCAAGATCGGAAGATCAACCCTGGGGTCCACATGCAATTTGGGGCCTGTGCATCGGGTGCCAGGAGAAGCGGCTGGCAGGCAACCCTGGGTGCGGGCGGGCGGGTCTGCGGCCATCGCGCCAGGGCACTCGGCTGCCCATAAGACAGGTGTCGGGCAACTTTACAATTTTGAAACGAATTGCCTTCGACGCTTTCCAAGTGGTTGATTCATAAGGTGCGAAGCAGGCTGGCCCGGAATCTGCTTTGCGCATTGCAGTGATTGGGAATACCTCAACACCAACCAAATACCAGGAAATCTGACATGCGATTGATCCTCAAAAACATCGTGATGGCGGCCAGTCTGGCGCTCGCATCCACGGGCGCGCTGGCCAGCCATATCGCGAGCCAGCATGGTGAAAACGTCGATGCCATCGATTTTTCGTTTGGCTCTGGCGGCGGCATCTTCAGCGGCACCCTCGGCACAAGCGGAACCTTGGATTGGTTTCTCTTTCAAGCCAATGCCGGTGACGTGGTCACCATCAGGACGCTCAATACGCCCGGTCAATTCGATACCGGTCTCAGTTTGATTCAAGGGCTGGTCAGTGCGGGCCTCGGCCCCATCAATACCTTTGCGATCCTGGCCGAAGACGATGACAGTGGTGGTAACGCCCTGTCGCTGATCACCTACAACATCACCACCACGGGCGGCTATTCGATCGCTTTGGGCGGTTTTGGCGGTAGTTCCGGCAATTACGAGGTCTCCCTCAGCGGCAACACGGCCGGGTTTGCCGTCCCTGAGCCGGGCACGATCTCGCTGGTCGGGCTGAGCGTGGCCGGCCTGCTTTTGTCGCGCCGTCGCAAGACGGCCTGAAGCGTTGCGCTTCGGCGCTCCCGGCCTGGTTTGATTCGGCCCGCACCTCGCCTGAGAGGTCTGCGGGCCGTACTGCTTTTCGGCAGCGCCCACGCGCCAGCAGGCCCTGGCGAACAACGGCGACAGCACGGCGCGCAGGCATGACCTGCCTGTTTTTTGGTCATGCGCCTGAATTGCCTGAAAAACAGGCATGGCTTCCGGCTTCGTGATGTTCGAGATATGGGCATTTCGAGTGCGCCGAAGCGAATTTCTCCTGCTATTGGCCGGATGCTCCTCGCAATTCAAGGGTTTGCACTAATCTGGTGCGGCTGGCACGCCGGTTGCAATTGCCCATTCAAAACGGGCGCTGGCGTCCGTCGACTCAACCCTTGGAGATTTGTGATGACGCAACGTCGTGATTTCACTGCCCTGGCACTGGCTGTCGGCAGCTTGCTGACCGGCCTGGGCGCCACTCAGCCCGCCTTCGCCCAGAAAAGCGCCGACATCAAGATCGCCCTGATCAGCAGCAAGAGCGGCCCGCTGGAGGCCTTTGCCAAGCAGACCATCGTCGGCTTCAGCCTGGGCCTGGACTTCGCCACCGGCGGCACCATGATGGTCAATGGCCGCAAGCTGGTGGTCATCGAGAAGGACGACCAGGGCAAGCCCGACGTGGGCAAGAGCCTGCTGGCCGCCGCCTACGCCGACGACAAGGTCGACATCGCCGTTGGCCCCACTGCCAGCCCCGTGGCCCTGGCCATGCTGCCGGTGGCCGAGGAGTACAAGAAGATCCTGCTGGTCGAGCCCGCCGTGGCCGACAGCATCACCGGCGAGAAGTGGAACAGGTACATCTTTCGCACCGGCCGCAACTCGAGCCAGGACGCGATCGCCAATGCGGTGGCGCTGGACAAGCCCGGCACCACGCTGATCACCCTGGCCCAGGACAATGCCTTCGGCAAGGATGGCGTCAAGGCCTTCAAGGAAGCCGTCAAGAAGGCCAAGGTTGCGCACGAGGAGTACCTGCCCGCGGCCACCAGCGACTTCACCGCCGCCGCCCAGCGCATCATCGACAAGGTCAAAGACCTGCCGGGCCGCAAGATCATCTGGATCATCTGGGCCGGTGGCAACCCGTTCAAGATTGCCGACCTCGACCTGAAGCGCCATGGCATCGAGATCGCCACCGGCGGCAACATCCTGCCGGCGATGACGGCCTACAAGCAGTTCCCCGGCATGGAGGGCGGCCTGTACTACTACTTCGGCATCCCGAAGAACCCGGTCAACGAGTGGCTGGTGGCGAACCACTACAAGCAGTTCAAGGCGCCGCCGGACTTCTTCACCGCCGGCGGCATGTCGGCGGCCATCGCGGTGGTCGAGGCGATCAAGAAGGTGAACGGCGACATGAAGACCGACAAGCTGATCACGGCCATGGAGGGCATGAGCTTCAACACGCCCAAGGGCAAGATGACTTTCCGCAAGGAAGACCACCAGGCGATGCAGAGCATGTACCACTTCAAGATCAAGAACGACCCCGCCTTCCCCTGGGGCGTGCCG
>JANOAQ010000345.1:0-2689 GCA_031411195.1 Burkholderiaceae bacterium
GCCAGCCTGGATGCCAGCAGCCCCTCGGCCCACAGCCATTCACGCAGGCTGCCCACCAAGGTGGCGTCTTCGGCCCAGCGCTCACTCAGCAGATCGCGCACGCCATCGAGCACGGCAAAGGCGTCGGCAAAGCCGGCTTCGGCCAGCTTGGCAGCACCACCGTCGTAGCCCACGATGAAGGCGGCGGCTTCGGTGTGCGGGTCGAGCCTGGGGTCGGCAAACAAGCGATCGGCCAGCGGCTCGATGCCGGCTTCACGAGCGATCATGCCCTTGGTGCGGCGCTTGACCTTGTAGGGCAGGTAGAGGTCTTCCAGCGCCTGCTTGGTGGGCGCGGCGTCGATGGCGGCCTGCAGCGCGGGCGTGAGCTTGCCTTGCTCGGCGATGCTCTTGAGCACCGCAGCGCGGCGCGTTTCCAGCTCACGCAGGTAGCCCAGGCGGGCTTCCAGTTCACGCAGTTGAATGTCGTCGAGGCCTTCAGTGACCTCCTTGCGGTAGCGGGCAATGAAGGGCACCGTAGCGCCTGCGTCCAGCAAGTTGACCGCAGCCTGGATCTGTCGGGGAGCGGCCTGCAGCTCGGCCGCGATCTGCAAAAGAATCTTGTCCAAATCAGCTGGCCCGTGCGGGCCCTCACGAGGCAAAGCGGGCGAGTGTGCCACAGGGCACCTGCCCAGCCGTGGGTGCAGACACCCCCGAAAACCAGCCGGGCGGCGCCGTGGACCGGCCGCAAAATGCGGCACCAACACACACCGCTGGCCATGCACCCGACCCCACTGCCCCCCGCCCTGCTGCCGCGCCGCCGACTGCTGGGACGGGCTTTGGCGATGCCCCTGTCGCCGCTGCTGGCCCTGGCGGGTTGTGCGTCGCCCTGGCACGAGGTGCCGCCGGGGCCCGGGTCCGCCAGCGCCCGCGCCCGGCTGCGCGAGGCCGCCGACGCCCACGGCCTGGCCGCCTGGCAAGGCTTGCACGATGTCAATCTGGGCTACGACGCCCTGCCCTGGCCCGCCAGCCGCGGCTTGCAGCCCGGCGGGCCGGCACAGCTGCGCCTGTTGCGGGCTGGCGGCGAGTTGGCGCTGCATGCCAGCCCCATGGACCCCGGCTCCACCCCCCTGGCCGCCGCGCTGCACCGCCTGCTGCTGCTCGGGCCGATCATGCTGGCCAACATGGATGGCCCGGTGAATTGGGCCGAGCCGCAAATGCTGGCCGGTCGCCGCTGCGACCACCTGCATCTGCAACTGTCACCCGGCCTGGGCACCGCCGGCGCCGACCGGTTGTCGCTGTTCATCGACCGCGATGAAGGCCTGTTGCGGCGCCTTCAGGTTTCATTGACCGTGCTGGGGCCTAAGACGCTGGTGCAGGTGGACGTGGATGGCCACCGCCGGCTGGCGGGCGTCACCTGGCCGACCCGCTGGCAATCGGGTGCGCTGGCCTGGCAGCTGAAGGGCCTGGACTTGAATCGAGGCTATGGCCCCAAAGCCCTGAGATCAGCCCCCTGGGCCGCCCCCGCCGACGCACCAGCCCGCGCGCTGCCGGCGCTGGCCACCTGATTCAAGCCCGCGCCAACTACGGCAAGGGCTTCAAGCCCAGCTCGATCAGGAAGGCGTTGTGCTTGTTCTTGGCCGCCAAGATGGCCTTCTCGATCTCGACCAAATCAGCATGCGTCGCGTCCAGATCGATCTCTGCCTCGTCCACCGCAGTGCTGATGTAGCGCGAGATGTTCAGGTTGAAATCGTTCTTCTCGATCTCGGCCATCTCTACCCGGCGTGCGTAGCGGGCCGATTCCTCGCGGAACTGGTAGGTCTTGATGATCTTGGCGATGTGCTCGTCGGTCAGCTGGTTCTGGCGCTTGCCTTTGGCGAAATGCTCAGCCGCGTTGATGAACAAAACGTCGTCAGGCTTCTTGCACTTCTTCAGCACCAAGATGCAGACCGGAATGCCGGTGGAATAGAACAAGTTGGACGGCAGGCCAATCACCGTGTCGATGTGGCCGTCAATGAGCAGCTTCTTGCGAATACGCTCCTCGGCACCGCCGCGAAAGAGCACCCCATGCGGCAGGATGATGGCCATCACCCCTTCGTCTTTCAGAAAGTGAAAGCCGTGCAGCAAGAAGGCAAAGTCGGCCGCCGACTTGGGCGCCAGGCCGTGGTTCTTGAAGCGCACGTCGTCGGCCAACGCGTCGCTGTTCTCCCAGCGGTAGCTGAAGGGCGGGTTGGCCACGATGGCGTCAAACGCCGGCTTCTTGGCCGGGTTCAGTTCGCGCAGCAACTCCCAATCATTGGTCAGCGTGTCGCCGTGGAAGATCTCAAATTCGGTGTCCTTCACCCCGTGCAGCAGCATGTTCATGCGCGCCAGGTTGTAGGTGGTGATGTTCTTCTCCTGCCCGTAGATCTTGCCGATGCTGCCCTTTCCACTGGGCCCCATGCGCTTGCGCACGTTCAGCAGCAGCGAGCCCGAGCCGCAGGCAAAGTCCATCACGCTTTCCAGGCGTTCCTTCTTGCCCGTTGCCGGCTCCTGGCTGTCGAGCGTGACGATGGTGGAAAGGATGTCGGAAATTTGCTGCGGCGTGTAGAACTCGCCGGCCTTCTTGCCTGAACCGGCTGCAAACTGGCCAATCAGGTATTCGTAGGCATCGCCCAGTGCGTCGATGTCGGTGGAAAAGTCAGCCAGCCCCTCGGCAATTTTCTGGATGATG
>JANOAQ010000346.1:0-1588 GCA_031411195.1 Burkholderiaceae bacterium
ATGCGCGCCGGCAGCGGGAAATCGGCGGCCAGGTCGGCCAGCACTTCTTCGTCGGTGCTGGGAGCGCCGGTGGCGGTTTTTTTCTTCACCGGCAGGCCGAGACGGCCAAACAGGATTTCGCCAATCTGCTTGGGCGAGCCCAGGTTGAACGGCTGGCCGGCGATGCCGTAAGCCTGCTGCTCCAGCTCCAGCATGCGTTCGGCCAGTTGCTGGCTTTGCTGGGCGAGCAAAGCGGCGTCGATCAGCACACCGTGGCGCTCGATGCGCTGCAATAGCGCTGACACCGGCATTTCGATATCGCGGTACACATGCAGCAGGCCCGGCACCGCCGCCACCTGCGGATACAGCACCTGGTGCACCTGCAACGTCATCTCGCTGTCTTCACCGCTGTAGGTGGTGGCGCGCTCGATGTCGACCTGGCTGAACGGAATCTGGTTGACGCCCTTGCCACACAGCTCTTCATAGCTCAGGCCTTTGCGGTGCAGGTGGCGCTCGGCCAGCTTTTCCAGGCTGTGGCCCAGGTGGGCTTCGAACACATAGCTTTCCAGCAGGGTGTCGTGGGCCCAGCCGCGCACGCTGATGCCGTGGTTTGCCAGCACGTGCGTGTCGTACTTGATGTTCTGGCCCACCTTGGGCGCGGCGGCATCTTCCAGCCAGGGCTGCAGGGCCGCCAGTACCTCGGCCAGCGGCAGTTGGTCGGGCGCGCCGGGAAAGTCATGGCCTGTCGGCACATAGGCCGCTTCGCCCGGCTGCACGGCAAAGCTGATGCCCACGATGCGCGCGCGCATCGGGTCCAGGCTGTCGGTTTCGGTGTCCAGCGCGGCCAGGGGTGCGGCGCGCAGGCGGACGATCCACGTGGCCAGCGCCTCGTGGGTGAACACCGTTTCGTAGCGGCGAGCCAGGCCAGTGTTGTCGGGCAAGGCCGGCTGCGCGCCGGTGCCTTCGGCGTCCACCGAGCCGGGCGCTGCCGTCGCTGCAGCCGTTGCGGCTGCAGGGGCCACGCCCAGATCGGCTTCGAGTTCCTTGCGCCAGGCTTTGAAACCGTAGCGCTGGTAGAAGTCGAGCAGGCCGCCTTGATCGACCGGCTTCAGCGCCAGGGCTTCCACTGCCGGCCAGCCCGGGATGTGCCCGGCCAGGTCGCAATCGGTGACCACGGTGATCAGGCGACGCCCCTGGGGCAGCCAGTCCAGGGTCTTGCGCAAGTTCTCGCCGGCCACGCCCTTGATGCTGTCGGCCGCAGCCACCACGCCGTCGAGGCTGCCGTACTCGGCAATCCACTTGGCCGCCGTCTTGGGGCCCACTTTTTCGACCCCCGGCACGTTGTCCACCGTGTCGCCGATCAAGGTGAGGTAGTCGATGATGCGCTCGGGTGGCACGCCGAACTTGGCCTTCACGCCCTCGATGTCGAGCCGCTCGTTGCTCATGGTGTTGATCAGCGTGACGCGCTCGTTCACCAACTGAGCCAGATCCTTGTCGCCGGTGGAGATGACCACCCGGTGGCCTGCCGCCGCGCCCACCCGGGCCAGGGTGCCCAGCGCGTCGTCGGCCTCGATGCCGGGCACTTCCAGCACCGGCCAGCCCAGCAGGC
>JANOAQ010000347.1:0-4000 GCA_031411195.1 Burkholderiaceae bacterium
CATGTTCGAAGGAGCAGGCCGAAGGCAAGAGCAACGCCGTTGATTGCAAGTAAGGTAGAGGCCGAGGCACATGCTGCGCCTCGGCCATTCCACATCCAGACAATGATCAGACGCTGTTGGGTGGAGCCTGCTGTGTCTTCAAGCGCTCGGTTTCGCGCGAGTAGGTAGGCATGAAATGGCGGTTGAAAACTGATTCCAGCCAGTCTGCCATCTGTTGGGATTGCTTCTCGTAGTTCTGCTGGTAGGCATCCCACAGTTTGGCCTTATCGAGCAACTGAAACATGCCCGATTTGCCCTTTGTGAGCTGCTTTTTCATGCGGTTGGGTTCGAAATCGCGCAACGCGCCTTCAACAGCAGCACGGGCAGCGGCAATCGTCGCGTGCTCGTGGATGCCTAGTTCCGCGATGCTTTCGCGAACCGCACGCTCAGCCGGCATGTACCCGGCGCTGGCCTGCGATGCGAACAGGTATTCAATCAACTCGGCTCCAGAGAGCTGCAATTTGAGTGGGTTGTTGTCTCGGCCGCTGAGCATGGTGCGGTCTTCGGCGCGCAACTCTCGCTTCAAGTCGGCACGTGCGGCCAACAACACCGCCAGGCCTTCGATCACCAACCGCACCATCGCACCGGCCCGCTCGGCCGCTTGCTCGTTGGCGGGATCCGACCCTTGCATGCCCAGCCCACGCCCGAATGCGGCCCAGACGGCATTGCCTTCCGACCGTGCCGCATCTGCTTGTGTATGCGCCGGGCCTCGCGCAGCCTGCGTGGTCACGGCCACGGCTACTGGCGCGACGTCGGTTTGGACATTTTTCGGCGGCTGGCCTGGGTAAGTACCCGCACGTATCCTGGGGTCGACGCTGCCGACCGGCAGCGTGGCCGAGGCTGACCAATCGGCAAATGCATCGTCGTCGGACGAGCCTCCGATGTTGGCAAAGACGTCGTCCAGCGTCGATGGAATTACCGATTGAGATGGCGATGAGGGTCGCGGCGGGGGTGTCACGGCCGTCGGCTCGACAACACTGCCGATGGGCAGCGCGATGTCCAGGCCTTGCGTCAGATTGGCCCATACGTCGGCGTTGGGGTCGCTGATTCGCATGGCATCCGAAGCCACTGCGGGTGGTGCGGCAACTGGTCGGTTTGACAAAGGCATGGCAACACCTTTGTGTGATGCAGCTGCCGTCGGCCCAAATGACATCGGCATGTTGATGCCATGCACATGCTCGGGCGACAAGGTGCGGGCCGCCGCAGGTGCGGCGCGCCCCAAGAATGCATCCAACGGCCCAGCGCCCGCATTCCCTTGAATCGCCCCCGCAGTGCCTGCACCGCCTAGCCAGTCGTTCAGTGCCGGCGCGGCAGTGCCTGCGCCCAACGAGCTAAGCACATCGCCAGGGCCGGATCGTGGGGTCGGCGACGGGCCGCCAAACTGATCCAGGCTGAAGACTGTGCCCGCGTTCGGTCGCGCGGCTGAGCCTGGGTGATTGTTGGCGCCTAAGCCTGCCAGCTCACTGAACGGGTCGTCTGATGTTGCCTTTGTAGCGACGGTTGCTGGCCTGAACTCGGGCCGAGAGAATGGGTCGTCGCCTCGGGCTACGGGTGCGTTGCTTCCCAACAATGCGGCGAAAGGATCGTCGGCATTGAACGCCGGAGCGGGCGCCGCAGCGTCACCGGCCACAAGGTCGATCCGGTAGGCGCCCAGTTTCAAAAAATCGCCAACCGTTAGCTGGATGCTTCGGCTGCGTTCAACGGCACCACGCGAGGTCTCAATGCCGTTCACGGTCGAGGTGACGAGCAACTCCAACACGTCTTCGGCCTGGTGCAGCGCCACGTGCTTGCGTGAGATCCATTTGTCGGGGTCCGGCAACACCACATCGGCATTGGCGTCGCGCCCAATCGTCAGGTCGGCCCCCGTCGCTGGCACGGCCACCTCCTGGTTGATGTTCGGACCAGTGATTCGCAGCAAAAACTTCATGATCGAATGATGCCGCGAAGGGCTCTGTTTGTGACTGGAAATTGCAGTGCCGGAGCTGGCGCCTGCGGTCGTCCCCTGCGCGTACGATAGAGTACAAATGCTCTATTTACGAATCGCGCTATCCCTCGTATTCTCATGCCAGTGTCGCTGGCCGTCATCGGCTTGAACGATCATTCGCAGTGACACGTTGCCGACGGGCGCGCGTCGCGCAACTTTCACTTCAGCTTGGTCAACTCGCATGTCGGAAATCAGCCGCGCAAAACTCTTCACCAAACTGGCCCCCACGGCGTTCAAGGCGCTGGAGTCGGCAACCGTCTTCTGCAAACTGCGCGGCAATCCCTATGTGGAACTGGTGCATTGGTTCTTCCACCTCCACCAGGTTCAGCACAGCGACATCCAGGAGCTGATCAAGCGTTTCGGCATTGCGCCTGACCGCCTGCAGGCCGACTTGACACGATCGCTCGATGGGCTGCCGCGCGGCGCCAGCTCAATCTCCGATCTTTCCTCACACATCGATGACGCCGTGGAGCGGGCTTGGACGTATGCCTCCATCATGTTCGGCGCCACGCAGGTTCGCAGTGCTCACCTGGTGATCGGCGCGCTCAAGACCACAGGTTTGCGCAACGCCCTGCTGGGTCTGTCACGCGAGTTCGAACGCATCAAGGTCGACACCTTGATCGATGAGTTCGATGCGATTCTTGTCAACTCGGTCGAATCCTCAGAAGCGCCGGTCGGGGCCAGTGCTGGCCAACCCGGCGAGGCCAGCGGCGCGATGGGTGGTGCTGCGGCCGATGGCAACGCACTGGCGCGCTATTCGGTCGACCTGACCGCCAAGGCCCGTGCAGGCGAGATCGATCCGGTCTTGGGCCGCGACGAGGAGATTCGCCAGATCATCGACATCCTGATGCGCCGGCGCCAGAACAACCCCATCCTGACCGGCGAGGCCGGCGTGGGCAAGACCTCGGTGGTCGAAGGTTTCGCGTTGAGGGTGATCAAGGGCGACGTGCCGCCAACGCTCAAAGATGTGGTGGTCGCCTCGCTCGACCTCGGCTTGTTGCAGGCGGGCGCCAGCATGAAGGGTGAGTTCGAAAACAGGCTGCGGCAGGTGATCGACGAAGTCCAGAACGCAAAAAAACCGACCATCCTTTTCATCGATGAAGCCCATACGCTGATCGGCGCCGGCGGCGCCGCAGGCACTGGCGACGCGGCCAATCTGCTCAAGCCGGCGCTGGCGCGGGGCAAACTGCGCACCATCGCCGCTACGACCTTTGCCGAGTACAAAAAGTACTTCGAGAAAGATCCGGCGTTGACGCGCCGTTTTCAGGTCATTCAAGTGCCCGAGCCCGATGAGGAGCGTGGCATCCAGATGCTGCGCGGGGTGGTGCCGGTGCTCGAGAAGCACCACCGTGTCAGCATCCTGGCCAGCGCAGTTGACGCGGCGGTGCGCTTGTCGCATCGCTATATTCCAGCCCGCCAATTGCCTGACAAGGCGGTGAGCCTGCTCGACACAGCCTGCGCGCGTGTGGCCGTGAGCCAGCATGCCACGCCCCCGACGATCGAAGACGGTATGCGTCGCCGCGAGGTGCTTGGCACCGAGCTCGATGTGCTCAAGCGCGAAACGCAGCTTGGCGCCGACCATGGCAAGCGTGTGGCCGAGATCGGCACCCTTCTCGCCGATATCGACCTGCAGCTCGTCAGCCTGAACGAACGCTGGGCCAGCGAGAAGGTCTTGGTCGATCGCGTGATCGCTTTGCGCGCCAATATCGACACGGTTGCGCCGGACACAGCGCAATTGGCCGAGCTGCATGAAAAGCAAGCCGAACTGCACGCCTTGCAGCGTGGTGATACCTTGGTCTGGCCGACAGTCGACGACATGGCGGTGGCTGCGGTGGTGCAGGATTGGACCGGCATCCCGGTGGGCAAGATGGTGGGCGATGAGGTCAAGAGCATCCTCGCCCTGGGCACGACGCTGTCGAACCGGGTGATCGGCCAGTCGCACGGGTTGGAGATGATCGCCAAGCGCATCCAGACCTC
>JANOAQ010000348.1:0-4338 GCA_031411195.1 Burkholderiaceae bacterium
GATCAACCGCACGGCGGCGATGTAGTCGGCCCGCGCGATGCTCAGCGTCTCGGCGCGGGCGATGCGGGCATAGGGTGGCCAGCTGGTGATGGCGATGGCCAGCACCGCGTTCTCGATGCCCGGGCCCAGCGCAGCGACGAAGGCCAGGGCCAGGATCAGCTTGGGAAAGGCCAGGAAGATGTCGGTGATGCGCATCAGCACCGCATCCACCCAGCCGCCGGCGTAACCCGCCGCCGTGCCCACCAGCAGGCCCACCGGCGCGGCCAGCACCGCTACCAGCGTGACGATGTAGAGCGTGATGCGCGAGCCGTGCAACAGGCGGCTCAGGATGTCGCGGCCCTGGTCGTCGGTGCCGAACCAATGCGCAGCTGACGGCGCCAGCAGCCGCTCGGTGGCCAGCTCGCCCACCGTGGGGTCGTACGGCGCCAGCACACCAGCCAGCATCGCCAGCACCACCAGCGCCGCCACCAGCCCCAGGCCCAGCAGGGCCAGCCGATTGCGGGCAAAGCTGCGCCAGCCGGCATAGGCGCGGCCCAGCGCGGCCTGGCGGCGCGAGGCCGGTGTTTCGGTGCTGAGCCAGGCGTGCAGGGGGCCGCTCATCGCCGGGTCCTCGGGTCGAGCACGCTGTACAGGGCATCGCTGAGCGCATTCAGGCCGACGAACACGCTGCCTACCACCAGCGTGCCGCCCAGCACCGCGTTCATGTCGGCGTTCTGCAGCGAGTTGGTGATGTACAGCCCCAGGCCCGGCCAGGCAAACACGGTCTCCGTCAGCACCGAGCCTTCCAGCAGGCCGGCATAACTGAGCGCCACCACCGTGATCAGCGGCACCATGGCGTTGCGCAGGGCGTGGCGCCAGACGATGCGCCCTTCGCTCAAGCCCTTGGCGCGGGCGGCCACGATGTATTCCTGCCCCAGCTCGTGCAGCATGAAGCTGCGCGTCATGCGGCTGATGTAGGCCATCGAAAACGCGCCCAGCAACGCCCCGGGCAGCAGCAGGTGCGACACCGCGTTGCCGAAGGCCTGCCATTCACCGGCCAGTGCCGCATCGGCCAGCAGCAGGCCGGTGACCGTGGGCACGCTGTACTCAAACGCCACGTCGATGCGGCCGGGCCCGCCCACCCAGCCCAGCTTGGCGTAGAACACCACCAGCCCCATCAGCCCCAGCCAGAAGATGGGCACCGAGTAGCCCACCAGGCCCATCACACGCACGGCCTGGTCGACCCAGCCACCGCGCCGCACGGCGGCCCACACGCCCAACGGCACGCCCAGGCCGGCGCCCAGCAGGATGCCCACGGTGGCCAGCTCCAGCGTGGCCGGAAAGGTCTTGACGATGTCGTCCCACACCGGCTTGCTGGTCAGCACCGAGGTGCCGAAATCCCCCTGCAGGGCCTTGTGCACATAACGCCCGAACTGCACTGCCAGCGGCCGGTCCAGGCCCAGCTCGGCGCGCACCTGCGCCACCAGGTGCTCGGGCGCGCGGTCACCCACGATGGCCAGCACCGGGTCGACCGGGATCACCCGGCCGATGAAGAAGGTGACGGCCAGCAGCCCGAGGAAGGTCAGCGCCAGCTGGCCCAGGCTGCCAAGCCAAGCGCCGAGGCGCTTGAAATTCACTTCTTGCTCACACCCGCGAAGTAGGTGGTGTCCGACGTCGGGCCCAGCTTCAGGCCGTCGACATTCGCGCGCATGGCCGCCACCTCGGTCTGCTGGAAGATCATGATGAAGGGGCTGCTCTTGCGGAACTCGGCCTGCAAGGTGGTGTAGATCGCGGCGCGCTTCTTGGGGTCGCGCTCGAGCACGGCGGCATCGGCCTGCTTGGTCAGCTCAGGGATGTCCCAGGCATTGCGCCAGGCCAGCGGCTTGGTCTTGGGGCTGTCGCCGTTGTCGGTGTTGCGCACGAAGGTGTCGGCATTGGTGTGCGGGTCCCAGTAGTCGGCGCCCCATTGGCCGATGTACATGTCGTGGGTGCGGGCACGGTACTTGGTGAGCGTCTGCTTGCCGTCGCCGGGCAGGATTTCGATCTCGACACCCGCCCGCTTGGCGGTCTGCTGGAAGGCCTCGGTGATGCCCTGCACCGGCTGCACCGTGCGCATGTCCACGGTCACCTTGAAGCCATTGGGCAGGCCTGCCTTGGCCAGCAGGGCCTTGGCCTTGGCCACATCCAGCTTGTAGGGCTTGTCCTGGCTGGCGCCCAGCAGGCCCTGGGGCAGGAAGTTCTGGTTCACCACGCCGATGTTCTTGACCAGCGTGGCGCCAATGGCGTCGTAGTCCATCAGCCACTTCATGGCCTCGCGCACCTCGGGCTTGGCGAAGTGCGGGTTCTTCATGTTCATGCTGAGGTAATACACCGTGCCCTTGGGCGTGGCGGTGCTCTTCACATCCTTGTTGGCGGCCAGCGCTTCCAGGTCTTGCGGGGTCAAGTTGCGTGCCACGTCGGCGTCGCCCTTTTCAAGCATCAGGCGCTGGGTGGCCGATTCCTTGATGTGCCGGTAGATCACCCGCGCCAGCTTGGGGCGGGCGCCGTGGTACTGGTCGTTGCGTTCCAGCGCCACGATCTCGTTGGCGCGCCACTCGCGGATCTTGAAGGCGCCCGAGCCGGCGAAGTTGGTCTTGAGCCAGGCATAGCCCAGGTCGCCCACGCCGTCCTTCTGTACCTCTTTGCCCAGCACCAGCTTCTTGTCGACCACCGCCGCCACATTGGCCGTCAGGCAGTTCAGCACGAAGGTCGGCGCGTAGGCCTGGTCGGTCTCGATGCTCAGCGCCAGCGGGCCGGTTTGCTGGATGCGCGTCTTGATGTTGTCTTTGGTGAAGCCGAACTGCGTCAGGATGAAGGCGGGCGACTTGTCGATCAGCACCGCGCGCTGCAGCGACCACACCACGTCCTCGGCCGTCAACGCATTGCCCGAGGCGAACTTGAGACCGGGCTTCAGTTCAAAGCTGTAGGTCTTGCCATCGGGTGAGACCGTCCAGGCCTTGGCCACATCGCCCAGCAACTTCGACGGGTCGGCGATGTCGAAGCGCACCAGCCTGTCGTAGGCATTGCCCATCACCTCGCCGGCCGAGATCTCGAAGGCCTCGGCCGGGTCGAGCGTGATGATGTCGTCGAAGGCCAAGGCGACCACCAACGTGTCCTTGGGCGTGGCGGCGCGGGCCAGGCCGGGCAGGCCGGTGCCCAAGGCCGTGGCGGCGCTGGCCAGGGCCAGTTGGCGGCGCGTCAGGCCGGTGGTTGCGGGGCGGCGTTGCTGGGTCATGGTGGGGCTCCTCGTTGATTCATTCTAGAAGCGGCCCCGCGATGGCCACGCGCCCGGTCGTGAGGCGGACACTGCACAATCGTCGGCATGTTCAAGTGCCTCGCCACCCTGCCCTTTGGGCGCCTGGGCCGCCTGCTGGCCACCACCGCCGTGGCCGCCTTGCTGGGCGCCTGTGCAACAGGCCCCGCCCCGCTGGCCGTGGACACCCGCTACACCGCGCAGGGGCAGGACAGCCGGGCGCAGTACCTCATCCTGCACTACACCGACGAGCCCCTGGACAGCTCCATCCGCATCCTCACGCAACAGAAGGTGAGTTCGCACTACCTGCTGAGTGACGAGAACCCGCCGGTGGTCTACCGCCTGGTCGACGAGAACCGCCGCGCCTGGCATGCCGGGGTCAGTTACTGGAAGGGCGCCACCATGCTCAATGCCAGCTCCATCGGCATCGAGATCGTCAACCTGGGTGAAGAAAAGGCCACCGACGGCAGTCGTTACTTCACGCCCTATCCACCGGCCCAGATCGAGCTGCTGATCCAGCTGGTGCGCGACATCGTCACCCGCCACAACATCCCGCCCGAGCGGGTGCAGGGCCACAGCGACATTGCGCCCCAGCGCAAGATCGACCCCGGCCCACTGTTTCCGTGGAAGGTGCTGGCCGATGCCGGCCTGGCGCTGTGGCCCGATGTCACACGGGTGGCCGCGCACCAGCAGCGTTATGAGGCGGCGCTGCCCGAGGTGGCCTGGTTCCAGCGCAGCCTGGCGGCGGTGGGCTACCAGGTGCCCGACACCGGCGTGCTGGACGCACCCACCCAGCGCGTGGTGGCGGCCTTTCAAATGCGCTACAGGCCCACCAAATCCGACGGCCAGCCCGATGCCGAGACCGCCGCCCTGCTGCAGGTGATCAACGAGCCGCTGCCGCAGCCGCGCAAGCCGTGAGCGATTGCCATCCGCGCCGCCGTGCCCTGACCGCTGCCGGCGCGCTGGTGGCATTGGGTGGCCTGGGTGGGTGCGGGGTGCTGAGCACCCCGCCACCCGCCGCCGATGCGCCACCGCTGTCGCCCAGCCCTAAGGGCGCACCGGCCGCG
>JANOAQ010000349.1:0-2369 GCA_031411195.1 Burkholderiaceae bacterium
TACGGCGTGAGCGGTTCACGCCTGACCGGCCATGCCCTGATCGAAGGCAAGCGCCGGGGCGCCAAGTACGTGGTGGTCACCATGTGCATCGGCGGCGGGCAAGGTGCCGCCGGCCTGTTCGAGGTCTGCTGATCATGCGTGTGGATGGGCAGAGCATGCACGCGCCCACTTTGCATGTGCGCCCGGTCATCACGGGCAGTTGGCAGATGACGCCCACGCCACTGCTGCCGCGCCCGGCCGCGCCGGCGGGCCTGCGGCCGCAAGAGAGCGAGCGGGTTGAATCGGGCGTCTGGTTCTCGGGCCTGTCGGCCCCACTGCGTCAGGCCATCCTGGCCCAGGCGCGGGTGCAGCACGTGCGCCGCGGCACCGTGCTGCTGCAGCGTGGCAGCGAGGCGACCGACTGGGTCGGCGTGGCCGGTGGCGCGCTGGGTCTGGCCACCAGCTGGCGCGATGGGCGGGCCTTCACGCTCGAATTGCTGGCCCCGGGCGACTGGTATGGCGACATCGCCCTGATCGACGGTGGCAAGGTCGATCTGGACATCGTGGCCCAGGCCCACAGCACCGTGCTGATGATCGACCGGGCGGCCCTGCACCAGCTGATGGCTGCCGAGCCCGAGTTGCGCAGCGCCTTGCTGCAACTCGATTGCCGGCGCCTGCGGCACATGTTCCACCGCCTCGAAGAGCTGCAGACCCTGCCGCTGTCGCAGCGCGTGGCGCTGAAGCTGCAGCGCCTGGTGCGCCAGTTCGGCCGGCCTGGCGCGGGTGCGCCCGGCGCGCGCCAGATCGAGCTCAGCCTGACGCAGGGCGACCTGGCCGGCCTGCTGTGCGCCAGCCGCCAGCGCATCAACGGTGTGCTGCGCCAACTGCAGACCCTGGGCATCCTGGGTGGCAGCCATGGCCGCATCGAGGTACTGCAGCCGCCGCGCCTGGCCGATGTGGCCCAGGGCCGGCTGGTGCTTGACTGCTCGGGCGGTTGAGCGCCTCAGGGCCCGGGCAAGCCGACGGTGTCGGTGCAGCCCAGTCCTTCGGGCCAGGTGCCCAGCACCACCAGGGCGGCACGGCCGGGGGTCTGGCCCCTGGCATTGAGCGCTGCCACCAGCACATTGATCGACGGTGCGTCCAGCCCTGCCGTGGGTTCGTCCAGCAGCAGCAGCGTGCAGCCGCTGGCCAGCACCACCGCCAGGGCGGCCTTGCGGCGCATGCCGGTGGACATCATGTAGAGCGTCTTGAAGGCATGCGGCGCCAGGCCGAAGCCGTCGATGTGGCGCTGCCAGGCGGCCAGGTCGAAAGCGGGATAGCCTGCACGCAGGCGCTGCATCAGCGCCTCAGGGGTGAGGTCGTCGAAGGCGTCGTCACGGGCATCCACCCAGGCCACCGACTGGCGCCATTTGCCGGGATCGGCCTCGAAGGCGTGGCCATTCAACCACCGTCGGCCGGTGCAGGCCAAGTGGCCGGCCAGCAGGTGCATCAGCGTGGTCTTGCCGCTGCCCGATTCACCATCGAGCCGGTGCACACCGGCGCCCAGGCTGAAGCCCAGGCCGTCGAATAAGTGTGACTCGCCTTCGTAGGCGAAGTGCAGGCCGTCCACCTGCAGCACAACCATGTGGTGCACCCCGGCGTCAGGCGTGGCCCACCACCGCATGCGGCACATAGGGCGCCTGCAGCTCGGCGATGTCGGCGGGCGACAGGACGAGGTCGAGTGCCGCCACCGCGTCGTCCAGCTGGGCCAGGCGCGTGGCACCCACGATGGGCGCGGTGACGCCCGGCTGCGCCAGCACCCAGGCCAGGGCCACTTGCGCGCGCGGCTTGCCCAGGCGGGTGGCCACGGCGGTCAGCGCTTGAACCACCTGCTTGTCCGCATCGCCCGTCTTGTCGTACAGCGTGCGGCCGAACTCGTCGGTTTCGGTGCGGGCGCTGGTGGCGTCCCAATCGCGGGTGAGGCGCCCGCGCGCCAGCGGGCTCCAGGGGATCAGGCCCACGCCCTGGCTGCGGCACAGCGGCAGCATCTCGCGTTCTTCTTCGCGGTAGAGCAGGTTCAGGTAGTTCTGCATCGAGACAAAGCGCGTCCAGCCGTGCTGGTCGGCCACCGCCTGGGCCTGGGCAAACTGCCAGGCCCACATCGACGAGGCGCCGATGTAGCGCGCCTTGCCAGCCTTCACCACGTCGTGCAGGGCTTGCATGGTTTCTTCGATGGGCGTTTTGGCATCCCAGCGGTGGATCTGGTAGAGATCAACATGGTCGGTGCCCAGGCGTTTCAGGCTGGCGTCGATCTGGCTCAGGATGGCCTTGCGCGACAGGCCGGCGCCGTTGGGCCCGGGCTGCATGCGGCCATGCACCTTGGTGGCCAGCACGAAGGCATCGCGCGGCGC
>JANOAQ010000350.1:0-7567 GCA_031411195.1 Burkholderiaceae bacterium
CAGCACCATGCCGCGCGGTCGCAGCGCCAGGTCGGCAAAGATCTTGGGCGCGTTCAGCTGCTCGAGCGTGAGAATCTTGCTGGGGATGGTGCGAAACACGGCGCCCGCGCCCCGGTTCTGGTTGAAGGCATTCACGCGGAATCGCGCCAGGCCCTGGATCTCGAACGAAAAGTCGCATTCCAGCGTGTCTTCGTACATCTTGCGCTGGGCGTCGTTCATGATGTCGTACACCATGTCGTGCACGGCCTTGTGGTCCAGCGCCTCCACATTGATGCGCCGCACGTCGCCATTGACCCGGATCATCGGCGGCAGGCCGGCCGAAAGGTGCAGGTCCGACGCCTTGTTCTTGACAGAGAAGGCCAGCAGTTGGGTGATGTCCATGGGGGTCCGCGTGAAGCTGAAGGGATTATGACGAGCGTTATCGGCAATCTGAAGACGGTTCTCAGCCGGATCACCGATGCCTGCCAACAGGCCGGCCGGCCCGTGGACAGCGTCACGCTGCTGGCGGTGAGCAAGACCTTCCCGGCTGGTGCGGTGCGCGATGCGTTCGACGCCGGCTGCCGCCAGTTCGGTGAAAACTATGTGCAAGAAGCGCTGGACAAGATTGCCAATCTGGCCGATCTGCGCTCGCAAATCACCTGGCACCTGATCGGCCCGCTGCAAAGCAACAAGACCCGACCGGTGGCCGAGGCCTTCGACTGGGTGCATTCGGTTGACCGGCTGAAGATTGCGCAGCGGCTGAGCGAGCAACGCCCGGCCCACCTGCCGCCGCTGCAGCTGTGCCTGCAGGTCAACATCAGCGGTGAGGCCAGCAAGAGTGGCCTGCTACCCACCGAGGTGCCGGCGGTGGCGCAGGCAGTAGCGGCGCTGCCCCGGCTGCGGCTGCGCGGGCTGATGGCCATCCCCGAGCCGGCCAGCGACATGGCCGGGCAGCGGGCGCCGCACCGCGCGCTGCGTGACCTGCTGGCGGCGCTGAATGCGCAAGGCCTGGCGCTGGACACTCTGAGCATGGGCATGAGCGCCGACCTGGAGGCGGCGGTGGCCGAGGGGTCCACCATCGTTCGGGTGGGCACCGCCCTCTTCGGTGGGCGAACGCAGGCGTGACAAAGCCGGCTGCACGCCCGTTGCCCAGGGTGAAGGTGCTGGCACCCAGCAGCTTGGTGAAGGACACGGTCAACTTGCGGGGGTCGCGCCGTTAGACGGTTGCGCCCCCCCGATCGCTGCGGCGTCCAGTGCGGGCATGCGTTTCATGGCGTGTCTTGCCCTGTCTGTGGTGGTTGCCGGCAACGATCGGCGCGCTTGCACTGTCGGTACAAGTTCGCGCCCGGCCCATCGGCCATTTGGCCGATCCCCCCCCCAGGTGCGGGCCTACACCTTCAATTGCGTGGTGTGCTTGACCTCTTCCATCACCGCATAGGTGCGCGTCTCGCGCACGCCAGGCAGCGTCCAGATCACCGCGCCGATGAACTCGCGGTAGGCCGCCATGTCGGCCACACGGGTCTTGAGCAAATAGTCGAAGCCACCGGCCACCAGGTGGCACTCCAGAATTTCATCGCGCACCTGCACCGCCGCACGAAAGGTGTCCATCACATCGTGCACCGTTCGATCGAGCAGGATCTCGACGAACACCAGCAGCCCCGCGCCCAGCTTGGCCGGGTTCAGCCGCGCCTCGTAGCCCAGGATGTAACCCTCGCGGGTGAGGCGCTTGACCCGTTCGAGCACCGCCGTGGGCGACAGGTGCACCGCCTCGGCCAGCTTGAGGTTGCTGATGCGCCCATCGTCCTGCAGCACGCGCAGGATGCGCAGATCGATCTTGTCAAGATCTGGCACGGTCACTGGTCCAGCTTGATGCCCAGCTTCTGGATGATGGCGCCCCATTTGCGCGCATCGGCTTCCAGCACGCGCTTGAAGTCGTCGGGGCTGCCGCCCACGGCGCTCAGGCCCTGGCTGTCGAGCACGGCCTTCAACGCCGGGTCGCGCAGCGCCGTGTTGACGTCGGAATTGATCTTGTTGACCACGGCCGCTGGCGTGCCGGCAGCGGTGAACAGGCCGTTCCAGGCGAGTGATTCAACCTGCGGGTAGCCGGCCTCGGCCAGGGTGGGCAGGTCTTTGAGGTTGTCGGGGCCATCGCTGCGTTTGGCGGCGCTGGTGGCCAGCATCCGCACCTTGCCCGACTTCACCAGCGCCAGCAAGGCCGGCGCCGTCATGAAGCTGGCGTCGGCCGTGCCCTGGGCCAACGCCATGGCCGCCGGCGGCGAGCCGTTGAAGGGCACGTGGGTGGCGGCAAAACCGGCCTCGTTCATCATCAGCGCCATCGTCAGGTGGGCCGAGCTGCCCTGGCCCAGGCTGCTGTAGTTGGCCTTGCCGCCCTGGGCCTTGGCCCAGTCGACAAACTCCTTGACCGTCTTGACCGGCAGTTCGGCATTGACGGCCAGCACATTGGGCTGCGAGGTGGTCATGACCACCGCCACCAGGTCCTTGGCCGGGTCGTAGGGCATCTTCTTGTAGAGAAAGGGCGCAAACGCCACCGGGCCGTTGAAGCCCACGGCCAGGGTGTGGCCGTCGGGCGCGGCCTTGGCCGCCACGTCCACGCCCAGCATGCCGCCGGCGCCGGGCTTGTTCTCGATGAAGACGGTCTGGCCCCAGCGGTCTTTCAGCTTGTCGGCCAGCAGGCGGGCCACCACGTCCAGGCTGCTGCCCGCCGGTGCCGGCACCACGATCTTCACCGGGTGCGTGGGCCAGGCCTGCGCCTGGGCGCGGGACGGGCCCGCCAGGCCCAAGGCCAGGGCCGCAGCCAGGGTGGAGACAGAAGCAGCCAGCAGGGATCGGCGTTGCATGGTGGGGGGCGCTGGTGTCGGCGCTCGGCAGTGGAAACGTGCTGTGCATTCTCGCCGCCTTGCAAGCCGCATCGGCGTCACCATCTGTTGGGATCGGGCAGGCCCATTGCCGGCCCAGAAAGCCGCCCCATGTCGCCAGTTGACCACTCCCCGCAGCTCAGCGCCGATCTCAAGATCGCGCTGACCCTGTCCGAACTGTTGCAGCGCATCGAGTCCAGCCAGCAGAGCGTCGGCCCGGCGCAGTACCGCCACCTGGTCGGCCACCTGGCCCGCCTGCTCGACCAACTGCCGCACAACGACCGGCTGGAAGCGCTGCTCAAGACTTTTCCGGCCGCCGCTGCGCTGTACGAGAACCAGCACTACGAGTGGGCCGGCTTGTGCCGTTCACCCCTGGATACCTCGCTCAACAGCGAGTTGGCCGCGCGCCGGGCCATCGACAAGGCACGCCAGGCCGGCTGATGCGGGCCTACTTCGGCCGGCGCCGGTAGGGGCCACCTTCACGTCGCGGGCCTGGGCAGATTTGCAGGGCGCATGTCGGCCGATGCCGTGACGCGCACCGCCACAATCGCCCATGCCCGCCAACGCCCCAGCCGCAGCCCCAGCCGCAGCCTTTGCAGCACCCGCTGCCCCCGCGGCAGCCCCCGCCGCGATGCCGGTGCTGGCCATCGCCGCCTTGTCCTTGGCGGCAGGGGCCAGCGGCATGTCCATGCGGCTGACCGACGCCCTGCTGCCCCGCCTGGCAAGCGAGTTCGGCATCTCGCTGGGCGAAGCGGCCCAGGTCATCACCGTCTTTGCGGTGGCCTATGGGCTGTCGCAGGCATTGTTCGGACCGTTGGGCGACCGCTTCGGCAAGTACCGCGTCATTGCCTGGGCCTGCGCTGCCTCGGCCGTCACCTCGCTGGCCTGCGCGCTGGCGCCCAGCCACCACGGCCTGCTGGTCGCGCGCCTGCTGGCCGGCTGCACGGCGGCGGCGGTCATCCCCCTGGCCATGGCCTGGATCGGCGACGTGGTGCCCTACGAGCATCGCCAGCCCGTGCTGGCGCGCTTTCTCATCGGCCAGATCACCGGCTTTGCGCTGGGCGTGTGGGCCGGTGGCTACACCGCCGAGCACCTGCCCTGGCGCACGCCCTTCTTTGGCGTGGCGGCGCTGTTCGTGGCGGTGGCCATCGTGCTGCAGGTGGTGCGGCGCGGGCTGCCCGCATCGGCGGTGCAGGCGGCGGGCCGGCGCCCGGGCAGCGCCGTGGCCGGCATGGTGGGTGAATTCAAGGCCGTGCTGGCCCTGCCCTGGGCCCGCGTGGTGCTGGTCATCGTGTTTTTCGAGGGTGCGGTGGTCTACGGGCCGTTTGCCTTCATCGCATCGCACCTGCACCAGCGCTTCGGCCTGCCGCTGTCCACCGTGGGCGGCCTGGTGATGGGCTACGCACTGGGCGGCCTGGTGTTTGCCTTGGGCGCGCGTGCCCTGGTGGCACGGCTGGGCGAGGTGGTGCTGGTGCGGGCAGGCTCGTGGCTGATGGCAGGCGCCCTGGCCACCGTGGCGCTGGCCCCGGCCTGGGGCTGGAGCATCCCGGCCTGCATGGTGATGGGCCTGGGCTTCTACATGATGCACAACACCCTGCAAACCAACGCCACCCAGATGGCGCCCGAGCGCCGTGGCGCCGCCGTGGCGGCGTTTGCGGCCAGCTTCTTCCTGGGCCAATCGGCCGGGGTGGGCCTGGCGGGTGCGCTGGTGGGCACGGTCGGCACCGCTGCGGTGCTGGTGTCCGGTGCGGTGGGCCTGCTGGCGGTGGCGGCGGCCTTCAACCACCAGCGCGCACGCCGGCGCTGAGCCGGCTCTGCGGGCCGTCAATGCCCCACGGCCCCACAGCGTCAGGGCCCCACAGCGTCAGGGCCCCACGGCGTCAGGGCCCCACGGCGTCAGGGCTTGGGGCCCCAGGGTGCGGCCATCATCAGCTTGTTCTCCTGCGACGCCAGCAGCGGCCGCAACTGGCGTGCAAAGGCCATGAACTGCGCGTCGGCAAACACGCCGGCCCAGAAGGCGCGGCGATCGGCGTCGTCCTCGAACTTCCACAGGTGCACCAGCTGGTTGAGTGCGCCCACATCACCAGTGAAATAGCCCACCAGCCGGTCGGGGTGGCGGGCCACCGCCGGCCAGCCTTGGGTCTTGTAAAGCTCCACCACTTCGGCCATCTTGCCGACGATCACGTTGTAGGTGCGCAGTTCATAGATGGCCATGGTCGATCCAGAATGGTTGGTGGGACAGGTGCCGCAGCGGCCATGATGCGGCGGCGTCGCCGCACCCGCTGGCACCTAGGCTACAGCCGTTGACGCGGATTCAGCCAGGATGCTGGGCCAGCAGAGCTTGGGCGCCCTCGTGCCACCCGTTGATGGCACCCAGCCAGCCTTCCCACACGCAGCCGTTGCAGCCACGGCCGCAGCAGGTGGTGGGCTCTGGCGGTGGCGGGCGAAAGACCGCGCCACACAACGCCAGGCGCTGCTGCAGCGCTGGCACCGCGCTGCGAGCCGCGTCGACCGTGGGCAGCGCAGGCAAGGCATCACCCATGTGTGGTGCACTGGGGTTGCGCACTGGGTTTGCGTACTGGGTTTGCGTACTGGGCCGGCAGGACCTGAAGCTCACTCGGCCTTGATGCCCGCACGCTGGATCAACGCCCGCCAGTTGTCGCCTTCATCGCGGAAGGTCTTCGAAAACTGCTCCGGCGTGCCTGCGGCCACGTCGGCGCCCAGCTTCTCGAAACGGTCGACCACGTCGACCGAACGCACGATGGTGTTGATCTCGCGGTTCAGCCGCTGCACCACGTCGGGCGGCGTGCCGGCCGGCGCAAACACACCGAACCAGTTGTTGAAGGCCAGGCCCGGCACGCCCAGTTCGGCAAAGGTGGGCACGTTCGGCAGCGAGGTGGACCGCTTCGCACCCGTGACCGCCAACGCGCGCACCTTGCCGTCGTGGATGTGGCTCTGCGCCGAGACGATGCTGTCCATCAGAAACGTGATCTGGCCGGCCATCAGGTCGGTCATCACCAGACCCGTGCCCCGGTAGGGGATGTGCACGACGAAAAGCCCGCCGGCACGCCACTTGAACATCTCGGCCGACAAGTGCGGGTAGGTGCCGATGCCGCTGGAGCCGAAGTTGTACTTGCCCGGGTTGGCCTTGAGCAGCTTGACCAGATCGAGCGCGCCGCCCTGCGGGAAGCCCCGGCCCACCACCAGCACGCTGGGCGCGTTGGCCACATGGGCCACCGGGGCAAAGTCCTTCACCGCGTCGTAGGGGATCTTGGGGTTGAGCGCCGGCCCGATCGAATGGGTGGAGCTGGTGGTCATCAGGATCGTGTAGCCATCGGGCGCCGCCTTGGCCGCCAGATCGGCGCCGATGGCACCGCCCGCGCCCGGCTTGTTGTCCACCACCACGGCCTGGCCCAGCGCAGCCGACAGTTTTTGCGCAAGGGTGCGGCCGATGATGTCGGTGGCGCCACCCGCCGGAAAGGGGACCACCAGGCGCAGCGGCTTGGACGGCCAGGCCGGTGCCTGGGCCAGGGTTGGAAAAGACGCCACGGCGGGTGCCAGGGCGAGAACAAGCAGGCGACGGCGGTACATGGCGGCTCCGGAGTTGCACACGGCGGCCCCTGCGTGGAGTGCCGCCAGTGGCTCGATTGTGACTGCGCGCACCCCCGTCACAGGCAGCGCCGCGATCGCACTCAAGTTGGCGGCGCGCCTGCCGAAGAGCGTGAGGTCGCGGACCGTACCGGCCGCTCGACCCTACCGGAGCCCCTGACATGTCCACCTTGCGAACCTTGGCCGCCCTGGCCACCCTGGCCACCCTGTGCACCGGCGCAGCCCACGCCGGCTACATCACCAACGGCAGCTTTGAAGCCCAAACCCTGGCCAATGGCCAATGGACCAATCGGCCTGCGCTGACCGGCTGGTCGGCCGGCCCCTTGGGCGTGGAGATCCGCAACAACGTCGCCGGCGCGGCGCAGGACGGCAAGATGTACGTTGAACTGGACACCACCGGCAACAGCGCCATCTGGCAGACCATCACCACTGGCAACGGCCAGCACCTGCTGCTGTCGGCCTGGTACGCCCCGCGCGCGGGTGTGGGGCTGGATTCGAACGACATCCAGGTGTGGTGGGGCAACCAGTTGTTGTCGACGCTGGCGGGTTCGGGCGCCGGGCAATCCGGCAACCAGTGGCGCGAGTTCACCTGGGAAGTTCTGGGCTCGGGCAGCGACACGCTGCGCTTCAGCGCCGCCGGCCGCTCGGACAGCCTGGGCGGATCGCTGGACAACATCGGCCTGAAGGCCGTGCCCGAGCCTGGCACGTTGGCCTTGGTGCTGGCCGCTGCCGGTGGCGCCGCGGCCGTGCTGCGGGCGCGCCGCCGCCGGGCTTGAGATGCCCGCCCCCACGTCGCGTCGCTCCTGCCCCCCGAGGGGGCGCTCAGCCGCCTTGGGGCGGCCCGGCGCCGGCTGAGATACCCGCCCCCACGTCGCTTCGTTCCTGCCCCCCGAGGGGGCGCTCAGCCGCCTTGGGGCGGCCCGGCGGCGCCTGACATGCTGCTAATCGACGACATCAACACCTACTACGGCGACAGCCACACCCTGCGCGGCGTGAGCCTGGAGCTGCCCGCAGGCACCTCGCTCGGCCTGCTGGGCCGCAACGGCATGGGCAAGACCACGCTGATCCGCACGCTGATGGGCTATGTGCGCGCCGCCAAGGGC
>JANOAQ010000351.1:0-3567 GCA_031411195.1 Burkholderiaceae bacterium
CACGGCTGCTCGGCAATGGCTCACAGGAATGTTCGCTGTCCACGTTGCTCGCAGGCATTGAGACCGAGCGCGGCGACCCGATGGCCAGCCAGCGATTGCTGAGGCAAGCACTGGCACTCAGTCAGTCGCTAGGTAATCAACTTCAGGAATGCACCATCCAGGGCAATCTTGGCTTTGCTGCCTTGGACCTGGGGTGCTTGCCGGAGGCCCATGAGTGCTTGGCTGCGGCTATTCACCTGAGTCGCGCCCTGGGACGGCGAGGATTTGAGGCCACCTTGTTGCTCAACCAGTCTGCGGCGCACTTGGCGGAAACCCGAGCCGCCAGCGCGTTGGCCATCGCCGAGCAGGCAACCGTGTTGGCGGATGCCATTGGGCAGAAGGATACGGCCGCATTCGGCCAAATGAGCTGTGGTGTTGCCCATTTGGCGTTGGGCAATGCCAAGGCGGCCGCGCCGTTGTACCAAGAAGCCCAGCAGCGCTTGAGTGATTTGGCCATGCCCCATCTGGCCATCGAGGCATCGGCGGGCATGGCGGCTTGTGCGCATCAACTGGGGCGGGACGTTGAGGCTCTGCAATACACCGAAGTGGTGTTGGGCCACTTGGCACACCATGGACACCTGCATGGCACCGAACGGCCCATGCGCATCTGGGCTACCTGCTTGGCTGTGCTGCAGCGTGCCCAGGATGCCCGTTCCACCGCCGTATTGACCCAGGCCTGGCAGGCCTTGAGCCAACAACTGGCCGCGTTGCCAGACAACCTGGGACGCCAGCGTCTGCTGGCGGCCCACCCGGACAGCGCCGAGGTGCTGCGCCTGGCCCAAGCCCAAGGCCTGGCCCCCACCTGAGGGGCCAGCCTTCAGGCCGCCGAGCCGGCCCGGCCAGCTTTGCGCCGACGCCAGGCCGGCGCCCCCAGGCCCAGCAGCGCCACCGCCACCAGGCCCCAGCTGGTGGGCTCGGGCACCGGGTTGGGCAGGGCCTGGTACTGGTACATCGTGACGGATGTGATGGCCTGTTCAACCGTTCGTTCCCCCAAGAAAATGCGCAGGCTGTGCCCGTTGCCAGAGCGCAGGATCACATCGTCGAACAGGTAGTAGGCGGTGAATTCATTCACGGTGCGCCGGCCCATGCAATTGCCCGTGAAGGGCGAATACCCAAGCAAACATTCTGCCCAGACACCGCTCATGGCAAAGACGAAGTTGCCTGTCAGTTCGGTGTTGAAGGTGATGTTTCCTGCATAGGACCTGTCGTAAATGGCAAATGAAGGCAGCGGGCCGAAGTTGCCGTCAAACAACGCGGCTGTGCTGGTGCCCGTGCCAATGCTGTCGGTGGACTGATTCCAGATCCCGGGCCCCCACCCCTGGCTGGCCCCGAGTGCTTGGGCCCCGGCCAGTGTGGCGCCCGAGAAGTCAAATCCGGCGCAGCGGTCGTAGGGTCCGATGGAACTTGCGCTGCATGAGCCAGGGTGATGCACCACGGTGGCCAGCCCGGAGCCAATGGCGTCGTTTTCGGTCGCCACGCGACTGGCCTGCGCGGGCGCTCCGGCCCACAAAGCCAGGGCCAGGACGGCGGCGGCCAGCGGGGAGTTGTGCTTCGAGGTGATTGCAGGCATCAGACGTGCTCCGAGTTCTAGGAGCGACTATCGCAGTCGGCACGGCAGTTCTCCCCCCGTATTCGTGGGGGTCATTCACGGGGCCAGTCGGGTTCATCCCCCGAATTGGGGGCGCCGTGGTGTGTGGGCTTCTGTCTTGGCCGGCACGGCGGGCTGGCGCCTGAAAATGCTGCGGCTGGACGGTGGCCGGGCGTTGGCCCGCCTGTACCGCTTGGAGAGCAGTGGGCTTGGCTTAAGAGGGTGGTACGGAGGGTGGTACACCACCCGGGCCGCTCGCAGAGGGGCCTGAACCCGATGCGCCACAATCTGCCGCATGACATTTCCATTGGGTTCCTTGCGTGGTGATGGCCTGGGCGCCGGCTTGGGTCGACCGGTGGAGCCGGCGCCTGAACCCGCCCCCTGGCGCCGGCAACTGCTGCTGCTGGGTGGTGGCGTGCTGTGGCTGCTGATGCTGCTGGCCCTAATGACGCACCAAGCCAGTGATCCGGCGTTTTCCACCTCGGGCACGGGCACGCTGGTGGCCAACCGGGCGGGTCTGTTGGGCGCGTGGGCATCCGACCTCACCTTCTTCATGTTTGGCTATTCGGTCTGGTGGTTGATGCTGGTGGGCCTGCGCACCTGGTTGGCCACCTTGGCCCATGCCCTGCGCGGGCCACGCCCCGGCGATGGTGCTGCGGCGCCGCGTTGGTGGTTCTGGCTGGGGCTGGCGCTGCTGATGGCCGCCAGCTGCGGCTTGGAATGGACGCGCCTGTACCGCCTGGACGGCGCCATGCCCGGTGGCCAGGCCGGTGGCGTGCTGGGCGCAGTGGTGGGCGGCCTGTCGATGAAGTGGCTGGGCTTTGCCGGCTCGGGCGTGCTGTGGATCGCCGCCGGGGTGCTGGGCCTGTCGCTGGCGCTGCGCTTCTCCTGGGCCCGCGTGGCAGACCGCCTGGGCCAGTCGATCGAAGGCTTGTGGCAACGCCAGGCCGTGGCGCGCGAGGTGAAAGAAGACCTGCGCATTGCCGAAGTGCTGACCCGCGAGCGTGAACTGGTGGTGGAAGAAGACCGCGCCGTGGTCGAAGACCACGCACCCATCGTGATCGAAGAGACGATGGTGGAAGTGCCCAAGAGCACCCGGGTGGCCAAAGAGCGCCAAAAGCCGCTGTTCACCGAACTGGCCGACACCAGGCTGCCGCAGGTGGACCTGCTGGACGCCGCGCCCAGCGTGCGGGTCGATTCGGTGACGCCCGAATCGCTGGAAATGACCTCGCGCATGATCGAGAAGAAGCTGCGCGACTTCGGTGTCGAGGTGCGGGTGGTGGCGGCGTCGCCCGGCCCGGTGATCACCCGCTACGAGATCGAGCCGGCCACCGGCGTGAAGGGCTCTCAGGTGGTCAATCTGGCCAAGGACCTGGCGCGCTCGCTCAGCCTGGTCAGCATCCGCGTGGTCGAGACCATACCCGGCCGCACCACCATGGCGCTGGAACTGCCCAACGCCAAGCGCCAGATGATCCGCCTGGCCGAGATCCTGGGCTCGCAGATTTACCACGATGCCGCCTCGCAACTGACCATGGGCCTGGGCAAGGACATCGTGGGCGCGCCCATGGTGGCCGATCTGGCCAAGATGCCGCACTGCCTGGTGGCCGGTACCACCGGTTCGGGCAAGAGCGTGGGCATCAACGCCATGATCCTGAGCCTGCTCTACAAGGCCGAGGCGCGGGATGTGCGGCTGATCCTGATCGACCCCAAGATGCTTGAAATGAGCATGTACGAGGGCATCCCGCACCTGCTGTGCCCGGTGGTCACCGACATGAAGCAGGCCGCCAACGCGCTGAACTGGTGTGTGGGCGAGATGGAGCGCCGCTACAAGCTGATGAGCACCATGAGCGTGCGCAACCTGGCCGGCTTCAACAAGAAGATCGACGAGGCCAGGGCGCGGGGTGAGCTGATCCCCAACCCTTTCAGCCTGACGCCCGAGG
>JANOAQ010000352.1:0-2076 GCA_031411195.1 Burkholderiaceae bacterium
ACCTGCGCCAAGCGGCCTGAACACCATGACCACTACCCCAACCGACATCAGCGCGGCCGCCCGCAGCGACATTGCCCACCACCTGCATCCGTATACCCAACTGCGCCAGTTGGAGCGTGAAGGCCCGCTGGTGATCGTGCAGGGCGATGGCGTGCACGTGGTCGACGAACACGGCCAGCGCTACCTCGAAGGCATGGCCGGCCTGTGGTGCGCTTCGCTGGGCTTTTCAGAAGGCCGGCTGGCCGACGTGGCCGAGCAGCAGATGCGCAAGCTGCCGTACTACCACGCGTTCAGCGGCAAGGTGCCCGGCCCGGTGACGGACCTGGTGGCCAAGATGATGCAGTGGGCGCCCACGCCCGCGCTGGCCCGTGGCCGCGTGCTGTTTGCCAACTCGGGCTCGGAGAGCAACGACACCGCCTTCAAGCTGGTGCGCTACTACAACAACGCGCGCGGCCAGCCGCTCAAGAAGAAGATCATCGCGCGGCAGAAGGGCTACCACGGCGTGACGGCGGCGGCCGCGTCGATGTCGGGCCTGGCCACCATGCACCAGCACTTCGACCTGCCGCTGCCGGGCATCCTGCGCGTGAGTGCGCCGCACTTCTACGGTGGCGGCCTGCCCGGTGAAAGCGAAGCCCAGTTCGTCGACCGCCTGGTCAAGGAGCTTGAAGACCTGATCGCCGCCGAAGGCGCACACACCATCGCCGCCTTCATCGCCGAGCCGGTGCAGGGCGCGGGCGGCGTCATCATCCCGCCCCCCGGTTACTTCGAGCGGGTGCAGGCGGTGCTCAAGCAGCACAGCATCCTGTTCATCGCCGACGAGGTGATCACCGGCTTCGGCCGCCTGGGCCAGCGCTTTGGCAGCAATGTGTTCAACCTGCAGCCCGATCTGGTGACGGTGGCCAAGATGCTGACCTCGGCCTACGTGCCGATGTCGGCGCTGTATGTGTCGGAAGCGATCTACCAGACGGTGGCCGATGCCAGCGCGGCAGTGGGCACCTTCGGCCACGGCTACACCTACAGCGGCCACCCGCTGGCCTGCGCGGTGGCGCTGGAAACCCTGCGCATCTACGAAGATGACGACGTGATCGGCCATGTGCAGCGCGTGGCGCCGCGCCTGCAAGCCGGCATCCAGCGGTTTGCGTCGCACCCGCTGGTGGGCAACGCACGCGGCCTGGGCCTGATCGGCGCCATCGAGCTTGCACAAGACCCGGCCACCCGCAAGCCGTTTGACCCCGCGCGCGGCGTGGGCGCCTACCTGGTGCGCCGCGCCCAGGCGCATGGCCTGATCGTGCGCGTGCTGGGCGGCGACGTGATCGCCTTCTCGCCGCCGCTGGTCATCACCGAGGCTGAAATCGACGAGCTGCTGGCCAAGACGGCGCTGGCGCTGGACGACACCCTGGCCTGGGTTCGCGGCGGCTTCTGAGCGCACCGCCGCATGGTGATCTTCGACTGCGATGGTGTGCTGGTCGACAGCGAGCGCCTGAGCCACCAGGTGCTGGCCGACATGCTGGCCGAGCGGGGTGCGCCCATCGGCTTTGACGAGGCGGTGCGCCGCTTCATCGGACTGTCGTTTGAGGGCGGCGTCGGCCAGCTGCGTGATCTGCTGGGCGGCACGCTGCCCGAAGGCTTTTTGCCCGAGATGGGGCGGCGCACGCGGGCCGCCTTTGAGGCCGGGCTGACGGTGGTGCCGGGCATCGAGGCCTTGCTGGATGCGCTGAATCGCCCCTATTGCGTGGCGTCCAACGGCCAGCACCGCAAGGTGAACTTCACCCTGGGCCACACCGGCTTGCTGCCGCGTTTTGCGGGGCGCATCTTCTCGGCCGAAGACGTGGCCCGGCCCAAGCCCGCGCCCGATCTGTTCTTGCACGCCGCGCGCATGATGGGCGCAACATCCGAGCAGACCGTGGTGGTTGAAGACACGCCCACCGGCGTGGCAGCAGCCAAGGCCGCCGGCATGCGGGCCATCGGCTATGCCGCCATGACCCCCGCCAGCCGCCTGCACGCCGCCGGTGCCGATGCGGTGCTCGACACCCTGGCCGACGTGCAGGCCCTGCTGCTGTCGGGCCAGGCTGAATG
>JANOAQ010000353.1:0-3480 GCA_031411195.1 Burkholderiaceae bacterium
AGCAAGGGCCTGGCGCCATCGATCATCCAGAACCTGATAGCAGCCTTTCGCGAGCTGAAGCGCCAGCGCACCACCGTCTTGATGGTGGAACAGAATTTCATGATGGCCCAGGCCCTGGGCGACCAGGTGGCGGTGATGGACAACGGCCGCGTGGTGCACCGCGGTGCGATGGCTGAACTGGCCGACAACGACGAACTGCAACAGCGCCTGCTGGGCCTGTCATTGGGAGCGCATCAATGAGCGCGATCGAAGCCGAGCGGGCCGAGCGCCGGGCCGCTCCCAAGCCGGCCCGCGTCCCCTCGGGGGACCGACCGCCGTACGCGACGGGCGAGGGGCTGCAAGTTCCAAAGGCCCAGTTCGATTGGCGACCGCTCGCGTTGTTGGTGGCGCTGATGGCGCTGGCCTTGCCCGCCATCGGCTCGCCCAGCACCTGGGTCACGCTCACGGTGGCCGGGCTGGCCATGGGGCTGATCATCTTCGTCATCGCTTCGGGCCTGACGCTGGTCTTCGGTTTGATGGACGTGCTTAACTTCGGCCACGGCGTGTTCATCGCGCTGGGCGCCTTCATGGCCACCACGGTGATGGGCGGCATGGCGGTGTGGGCGGGTGAGTCGACCGCGCTGCAGCTGGTCAGCGTATTCACCGCCATGTTGGTGGCCATGGCCGTGGCCGGTGCGGTGGGCTGGGCCTTCGAGCGGGTGATCGTGCGGCCGGTGTACGGCCTGCACCTCAAGCAGATCCTCATCACCATGGGCGGCATGATCGTGGGTGAAGAGATCATCAAGGTGCTGTGGGGCCCGATCCAGATTGCGCTGCCGCTGCCCTCGTCGCTCACCGGCTCTTGGCTGGTGGGCGACGCGTCGGTCGAGAAGTACCGGGTGCTGGCCGCTGGTATCGGGCTGCTGGTGTTTGCCGCGCTGGCCTTCACGCTCAACCGCACCAAGGTGGGCCTGCTGATACGCGCCGGTGTGCAAGACCGGGAGATGGTCGAAAGCCTGGGCTACCGCATTCGCCGGCTGTTCGTGGGCGTGTTCGTGGCGGGCTCGGCGCTGGCCGGCCTGGGCGGCGTGATGTGGGGCCTGTACCAGCAGAACGTGACGCCGCAGATCGGCGGCCAGGTCAATGTGCTGATCTTCATCGTCATCATCATCGGCGGGCTGGGCAGCACGCTGGGTTGCTTCGTGGGCGCGCTGCTGGTGGGGCTGATGGCCAACTACACCGGCTTCCTGGCGCCCAAGGTGGCGCTGTTCTCCAACATCGGCCTGATGGTGGCGATCCTGCTGTGGCGGCCGCAAGGTCTCTATCCGGTGACGAACCGCTGAGGCGCCGACATGCTCAATCGCCTGCTTTCGCACGACCTGCCGCGCAGCCGCTGGCTGGCGGCCGCGCTCATCGTCATCCTGGTCGGGCTGGCCATCGCGCCGTTCGCATTTCCCGGCAGCAAGGCGCTGGGAGTGGCGGCCAAGGTGCTGGTCTTCATCCTGCTGGTGGCCAGCTACGACCTGCTGCTGGGCTACACCGGCATCGTGAGCTTTGCGCACACCATGTTCTTCGGCATCGGCGCCTATGGCGTGGCCATTGCCAGCACCCGGCTGGGCGAAGGCTGGCCAGCGGTGGCGGTGGGCGTGGGCGGCGCGCTGGTGCTGTCGCTGGGCCTGTCGCTGGTGATCGGGCTGTTTTCGCTGCGGGTCAAGGCCATCTTCTACGCCATGATCACCCTGGCGGTGGCGTCGGCCTTCCTGACCCTGGCGTCGCAGTTGAGCGACTTCACCGGCGGTGAAGACGGGTTGACGTTCAAAAATCCGACGCTGTTGAGCCCGTCTTTCGAGCCCTTCGAATCGCCGGTGCTGGGTTTGCTCATCGATGGCAGGATCTTCACCTACTACGTGCTGTTCTTCGCCGTGCTGGCGCTGTTTGCCTTGCTGCTGCGCATCGTCAATTCGCCCTTCGGCCGGGTGCTGCAGGCCATCCGCGAAAACGACTTCCGGGCCGAGGCCATCGGCTACCGCACGGTGGTGTTTCGCACCCTCAGCAATGTGCTGGCGGCGCTGTTTGCCACCTTGGCCGGCGCGTTGCTGGCGCTGTGGCTGCGCTACACCGGGCCCGACACCACGCTGAGCTTCGAGATCATGCTCGACATACTGCTGATCGTGGTGATCGGCGGCATGGGCACGATGTACGGCGCGGTGGTGGGTGCGGCGTTGTTCGTGTTGGCGCAGAACTACCTGCAAGACCTGCTGAAGCTGGCCAGCAATGGCCTGGCCGATTGGCCGGCGCTGGCGCAGTGGGTGTCGCCCGACCGCTGGCTGCTGTGGCTGGGCGTGCTGTTCGTGCTGAGCGTGTACCACTTTCCCACCGGGGTGGTGGGGCGTTTGCGGGCTCGGGTCCTGGCCCAACGCCCAGCCTGACGCGTCGGCCAAGGCCCGCGATGAGCGCCACCACCACCTCCTCCACCTCCCGCTACCTCACCTGCGCCGGGCGCGAGCTGCACTGCACCGAGTGGGGCGCGCCGCATGCCCCGGCGGTGATTGCCTGGCACGGCCTGGCCCGCACTGGTCGCGACATGGACGACATCGCCGCACACCTGGCCACGCGCTGGCGCGTGATCTGCCCCGACACGATAGGCCGCGGCCTGTCGCAATGGAGCCCCGTGCCCGACGACGAGTACCAGCTGGGCTTCTACTCCCGCCTGGCGGTGGACTTGATGGACCAGCTGGGCATCGCACAATGCCACTGGCTGGGCACCTCGATGGGCGGTGCCATCGGCCTGCACGCCGCAGCGGGCGCACTGCGCGGGCGCATCACCCGGCTGGTGATGAACGACATCGGCCCCGAGCTGGCGGCGCCGGCAGTCGCGCGCATCCGCAGTTATGCGGGCAGTCCGGCAGCCTTTGCCACGGTGAGCGAGCTGGAGGCTTACTTTCGCACCGTCTACAAGCCCTACGGCGTGCTCAGCGATGCACAGTGGCGGCGCCTGACCGAAACCAGCGTGCGCCGCCTGAGCGACGGCCGCGTGACGCCGCACTACGACCCGGCCATGGTGCGCCAGTTCAGCGCCCACCCGAACGACTACGACCAGTGGCCCGCCTGGGACAGCCTGGCCATCCCGGTGCTGGTGCTGCGCGGTGCGCACAGCGACCTGCTGCTACCCGAGGTGGCCGAGGCCATGCGCAACCGCGGCCCGCGCGCGGTGGTGGTCACCATGCCCGACTGCGGCCACGCCCCGGCGCTGAACACGCCCGAGCAGTTTGCGCTGGTCGAGCGGTTCTTTGCGGGCTGAAGTGTCTGCCCCCACGTCGCTTCGCTCCTGCCCCCCGAGGGGGCGCTCAGCCGCCTTGGGGCGGCCCGGCGGCGGCTGAGGTGTCTGCCCCCACGTCGCTTCGCTCCTGCCCCCCGAGGGGGCGCTCAGCCGCCTTGGGGCGGCCCGGCGGCGGCTGAGCCCTGCCTGGCCGAGGCGCGGCGCGCCTGCGCGTCCGCTGC
>JANOAQ010000354.1:0-1963 GCA_031411195.1 Burkholderiaceae bacterium
ACCCGTCGGGAGTCTCGGTGACGTAGACCGTGTCGCCCTTTTCCAGCTTCAGGCGCGCCAGCACCTCCTTGGGCAGGATGACACCGACCGAATTGCCGATCTGGGTGAGCTTGAGGGCGTGCATGGCGAGGCTCCGGCTAAGTTATAACCAATGTTATACCAAACCGGAAAGCCCAGGCAAGCCAACCAAGCACGCGCCGCAGATCCGGCTTAGCCGGGCTGCTGGGGCGGCCCCCTTGAGGGGGCGCGCGAAGCGCGTAGGGGGTGGGCTCAGTTCCTAAGCCGGATATGCAGCTCACGCAACTGCTTCTCGTCGACCAGGCTGGGCGCGCCCGTCAGCAGGCACTGGGCACGCTGGGTCTTGGGGAAGGCGATCACGTCGCGGATCGACTCGGCCTTGCTCATCAGCGTGGCAATGCGGTCCAGGCCGAAGGCCAGGCCACCGTGCGGCGGCGCGCCGTACTGCAGCGCGTCGAGCAGGAAGCCGAACTTGAGCTTCTGCTCTTCGGGCGAGATGTTGAGCGCTTCGAACACGCGCGCCTGCACCTCAGCACGGTGGATACGCACCGAACCACCGCCGATTTCCCAGCCGTTGAGCACCATGTCGTAGGCCTTGGAGATGCAGGCGCCCGGGTCGGTCTTCAACAGTTCGTCGTGGCCGTCCTTGGGCGCCGTGAAGGGGTGGTGAACGGCATTCCAGCGGCCCGCCTCCTCGTCGTGCTCGAACATCGGAAAGTCGACCACCCACAGTGGCGCCCACACGTCGTTGAACAGGCCGTGGTTGCGGCCAAATTCACTGTGACCGATCTTCACGCGCAAGGCGCCCAGGGCGTCGTTGACCACCTTGGCCTTGTCGGCGCCGAAGAAGATCAAGTCGCCGTTGCAGGCGCCCGTGCGGGCCATGATGTCGGCTATCGCTGCGTCGTGCAGGTTCTTGACAATCGGGCTCTGCAGGCCCGAGCGCAGGTCGCTCACGCTCTGGCCCTTGCCGATGTCGTTGACTTTGATCCAGGCCAGGCCGCGGGCGCCATAGATCTTGACGAACTCGGTGTAGGCGTCGATCTCGCCTCGGCTCATCTCGGCACCGCCGGGCACGCGCAGGGCGGCCACGCGGCCACCGGGGGTGGTGGCCGGGCCGCTGAAGACCTTGAAGTCGACCGTGGCCATCACGTCGGTCAACTCGGTGAATTCGAGCTTGACGCGCAGGTCGGGCTTGTCCGAGCCGTACCTGTGCATGGCCTCGGCGTAGGTCATTTCCACGTACACCGGCAGCTCCACGCCCATGGTCTTGCGGAACACGGTGCGGATCATGGCCTCGGTGATGGCGCGGATCTCTTCTTCGCCCAGGAACGAGGTCTCGATATCGATCTGCGTGAACTCGGGCTGGCGGTCGGCACGCAGGTCTTCGTCGCGGAAGCACTTGACGATCTGGTAGTAGCGGTCGAAGCCCGCCACCATCAACAACTGCTTGAACAGCTGGGGCGACTGCGGCAGCGCAAAGAACGCGCCATCGTGCACGCGGCTGGGCACCAGGTAATCGCGCGCACCTTCGGGCGTGCTCTTGGTCAGCATGGGCGTCTCGATGTCGATGAAGCCCTGCTCGTCGAGGAACTTGCGCACCTCGATGGCCACACGGTAACGCAGCATCAGGTTCTTCTGCATCTGCGGGCGGCGCAGGTCGAGCACGCGGTGCGTCAGGCGCACGGTTTCGCTCAGGTTGTCGTCGTCTAGCTGGAAGGCCGGCGTCACGCTGGCGTTGAGCACTTCCACCTCGTGCGCCAGCACCTCGATCCTGCCGCTGACGAGGTTGGCGTTTTCGGTGCCGGCCGGGCGCGCGCGCACCAGGCCCACCACCTTCAGGCAGAACTCGCCGCGCACGCTTTCGGCGGTGGCAAACATGTCGGCACGATCGGGGTCGCAGACGATCTGCACCAGGCCTTCGCGGTCGCGCAGGTCGATGAAG
>JANOAQ010000355.1:0-3456 GCA_031411195.1 Burkholderiaceae bacterium
TTCCACGGTGATCAGCCAGGCCATCGCGCCGGTGGCGCCGATGACCAGCATCACCGTGGCGCTGGTGGTGAAGGCGTTCAGCATCAACTGCGGAATGCGCTGCCAGCGCAGGTCCTTGTAATAGAACAGCGACACCGCCAGGCCGTAGAACACCGCCACGGCGGCTGATTCGCTGGGTGTGAACTGGCCGCTCCAGATGCCGCCGATGATGATCAGCGGCATCATCAGCGCCGGTCCGGCATCCTTGGTGGCAGCCCAGATCTGCGCCGGCGTGGAGCGATCCTCGCCGTTGTCCACGCCGGTTTTCTTGCCATGCCACATGCACATCACGATCAGTGCCAGCGCGGTGGCCAGTGCCGGCAGCAGGCCGGCCATCGACAAGGTGCGCATCGACACGCCGGAGATGAAGGCATAGACGAGGAAGGGGATCGACAGCGGCATCAACAGCGCGATGGTGCCGGCCACCGCCAGCAGCGCCCCGGCAAAGCCGCGCGAGTAGCCACGGGCCACCATGGCCGGGATGACCAGCGAGCCGATGGCTGCGGTGTCGGCGATGGCCGAGCCCGAGACGCCGCCGAACAGGGTGCAGCTGATGACGGTGACCTCGCCCAGGCCACCCGGCAACCAGCCGAAGAGCACCCGCGCAAACTCGACGATGCGTTTGCCGACGCCGCCCTGGGCCAACAGTTCACCGGCAAAAATGAACAGCGGCACGGCCAGCAGGATGAAGGGCTCGACGCCGCCGATGAAGGACAGGAAGATCGTCTCCAGCGGATGCCCCAGGCCCTGCAGCGCGATGATGCCGGTGGTGGTGATGAGGATCGCGTAGAGCAGCGGCACGCCCGCCAGCGCGATGGCGAAGAAGACGCCGAACAGGGTCAAGGCCAGCATCGCTTCACTCCGATTGGGGGTAGCGGGTCTCGCGCGGCACACCGCAGGCGATTTGCCACAGATCCCAGGCCACGAACAGCGCCATCAGGCTGCAGCCCACCGCCATGCCCATGTACTGCAGGGCCATCGGCCACTCCAGCACGGTGAGCTGGTTGCCCCAGTTGCTGTTGACCAACGACCAGCCGTAGCGCACCAGCAGCAAAAGCATGGCCAGGCAAGCCGCCTGCACGGCCAGGTCGGCCCAGCGGCGCCGGGGGGGCGCGAGCTTGTCGATGAATTCGGTGATCGTCATGTGCGCACCGCGCTGCGCGGCACAGGCGCCACCCAGGAAGGTGACCCACACCATCAGCAGCTCGCCGAACTCGGTGACCCAGGCCAGGTCCTTGTGGAACAGGTGCAGGCACACGTTGATGAACACCATCGTGGCCATCAAGGCGCCGATGGTGATCACCACCCAGTCCACCGTGCGCCCGATCAGGCGGATGGGCAGCGGTGCCGGGGCCACCGGCGTCAGCATGGGCGTGGCTGGCATGGGGGCCTACTTGGTGGATTTGCGGATGGCTTCGGCTTCGGCCAGCACCTTGTCGACGTCGGCACCGTACTTCTCACGCGCCTTGGCGTAAGCCGGTTTGACGGCTTCACGGAACGCGGCCAGATCAGGCTTGGCATTGACCTTGGCACCCTTGGCGGTCATCTCCTTGAGCTGGTTGTCGTCGTTGCCGGAAATCATCTCGCGGCTGAACTTGCCGGCGATCCTGGCGGCTTCGGTCACGGCCTTCTGGTCGGCGGGCGACAGCTTCTGCCAGGTCTTTTCGCTGATGGCCAGCGGGATCGGGCTGTAGACGTGGTTGGTCAGCGTGATGTTCGGCGCCGCCTCGTAGAACTTGTTCGAGTAGATGGTGTCGATCGGGTTCTCCTGGCCCTGCACCGCACCTTGCTGCATGGCCAGGTAGACCTCCGGCAGCGGCATGATCTGGATCGTGAAGCCCATCGCTTCCAGTGACCAGCGCATCATCTCGTTCGGGAAGGTGCGCAGCTTCATGCCCTTGGCCTGCGCGGGTGAGTTCAGCGGCTCCTTGGTGGTCATGTTGCGAAAGCCCGCCTCCCAGGTGGCCAGGAAGCGAAAGCCCTTGGCCGGCGCCTTGTCGAACTGCTCCTGCAACCACTTACTCTCGTCATAAAGGCGCCAGCCTTGTTTGTAGCTTTCGACGATGAAGGGCAGCATCGTCAGGTTCAGGGTCGGCACATGGGGCGCGTAGCTGCCGGTCGCCGACACCGTGAAGTCGATGCCCCCGAGCGCCAGCTGCTCGATGTTCTTCGGGTCGTTGCCAAGCTGGCTGCAGCAGAACACCTGCACCTTGTAGCGACCCTGCGTCAGCTCCTCGACCTTTCTGGAAAACAGTGCCGCAGCCGCCTGGCGTGCGCCGGCCTGCTGGTCGGTGTGGCTGAACTTCAGCACCGTCTGCGCGGCGGCGGGCAGACTGAAGGCGGCAGCGAAAGTGGCAGCAAGTGCGACGGCCGTCAGGCCCAGGAACGTCTTCATCACGGTCTCCATCAGGGGTGGTGGGGGTCGAAGCCGGCCATCGGTACCCTGCGGCCGCTGGCATGCGAGTGGTAGACGGCTGCCTGCACGTGCAGGTTGGCCAGGTATGGGCGGGCACTGTTTTCCAGCGCCGTGCCGCGCTGCAGGTGCGCCAGCACATGGGCCTGCAATGCAGTGCTGGCGCCGCCGAAGGCACCACGCCCGGCGCCATCGTCATAGGGGTGCGGTGCTTCGCTGCCCTGGTGCGGCTGCCACCACAGGCGGGCTTCGCCGTCCAGGCGCAGCACGCCGCGCTCGCCTTCGAGCCACATCTCGCCCATCGTGCGGCGCGGGTTGGCCGCCGGGTGGCCGTTGAGGCGGTTGCCGTCGAACAGCGCGCTGCGCTCGTCGTCGTGCTCGAAGATCAGCAGCCCGGCGTCTTCCCCGGCGATCACCGGGTTCAGGCGGCGCAGCCTGGCCGTGACCGCACGCACCTCGCCCATCAGGAAACGGAAGGTGTCGATGAAGTGCACAGCGGTCTCGCGCACCAGGAACTGTGGCATCTGCTGAAAGTAGGGCTGGCGGTCCAGGTAGGCCTGCGGGCCCTGGCCGTCGCCGGGGCGCAGACGGAAAGCAATGCCGTGCACGCGCCCGAGCATGCCGATGTCGATGCAGCGGCGCATCTCGCGAAACCACGGCGCGAAGCGGAAGTTCTCGTGGATGACCAGCGGCACGCCGGCGGCTTCGGCCAGCGCTGTCATCGCCTCGGCCTGCTTCAGGTCGACGCCGAAGGGTTTCTGGCAGATGGTGGGGATGCCGCGTTCGAGGGCAGCGCGCACCACAGGCGCTTGCGCCACCGGCGGCAGGCACACATCGACCAGCGTCGGCTGTTCAGCGTCCAGCATCTGTGCCACATCGTCGTAGCAACGCGGCACGCCGTAGCGCTGGGCCAGTGCCTCGGCCGCCGGCAGGTGGCGGTTGCACAGCGCCACCAGCGGTGCGCCGGCATCGCGCCAGCCGTCCACCTGGAACTGCGCCCAGTA
>JANOAQ010000356.1:0-9513 GCA_031411195.1 Burkholderiaceae bacterium
GGCAGGTCCAGCACATCGGGGTAGCCGAAGCTGCGCGCCAGCACCACGAAGTCGGCGGAGAACAGCAGCGTCGCGGCGATCAGCGAGCCACCGCCTATCACCGTCGCTGCACGCGAAAACCTGATTGACTCACGACTCACCCTAAACTCCTTTGGACACCTTGAGCGGCGTGACAGAAGTGTGGAGTGGGCCGGTCCGATCAGGAATGACGGGACGCGCCACCGACTTGACCCGGCGCGCCAGATTCCTTGCCTGAATGGAGCCCCGATGCGTGAGGCCACGATTGCGACGTCGCTGCTGATCGACTTCCTCGGTTTTCTCGGCCGGCGCGGCCTGGCTGCCGAAACGGTCTGTCGAGCGGCGCAGATCGACCCCGCTTGGGTCGACGAGCCCAATTCACGTGTCCCCGCCGCGGCGATGGAACGGCTGTGGGCCGCGGCGGAGCGACTCACCGGCGACGCCGACCTGGGCCTGCACAGTGCCGAGTCGTACAACCCCGGCGCGTTGAGCATTGTCGGCTACGTGATCCTCAGCTGTCGAACAGCGGGTGAGGCGCTGGAACGCCTTGCACGTTATGCGCCGCTGCTGAACGAGGGTCTGCAGGTCAGGGTCGAACACAAGCAGGACACGACGATCTGCCGTGTCGGCGCGGCGGACGAGCTCGGCAGCTATCTGCGTCGCTCACCGCGCCAGGTCATCGAGACCGTGGCTGCCGGCATCGTGCTCACGCTCGGGCGGGTGGCGACGCGGCCTCCGGTGCCGATCGCCGTGACCTTTCAGCATGCCGCGCCTGCGTCCATCGCCGAACATGCGCGGCTGCTGGGCCCCTTGGTCCGTTTCGATCAGCCCGAGAACGAAGTCGTGTATGCCACTTCGGCGTTGGCGGCAGGCATGTTGTCGGCCGATCCAACGTTGCTGGAGGTGTTTGAGGGGGACGCGCGGCGGCGCCTCGAACAACTCAAGTCACATGGTGCAGTGAGTGGCCGGGTGCAAAGCATCGTCGGTGCGCGCCTGAAGGGCGAAGTGCCCAGCCTGGCCGTCATTGCTTCGGAACTGGCGATGAGTGAACGATCGGTTCAGCGCAGCCTCACCGAGGAGTCCACCTCCTACCGGGAAATCGTCGACGAGGTCCGCAAGGACCTGGCGCTGTCTCACCTGTCGCGTCCTGGCGCCACGGCCGCCGACGTGGCGTTTCTGCTCGGGTTCTCGGAGCCCAGCGCATTCACCCGCGCGTTCCGCCGCTGGACCGGGTCGTCGCCCTCCCAATTCAGGTGCGCCTGAGGCCACGACTCGGTACCAAGACCTGCTTTGACAATCAGTGGGCGCAAGTCCGTTGTCTGGCCGGCCGCGGCCCAACGCCTGAGAAGGACTGCTCAGGATTGCGCAAAGTGCCAGCACCAGCAGCCCATTCGCACGGGTTCAACGGTACGCCGCCATCGCCATCGTGTAGTCCACACGCGCATCGAGCGTCTTCAGGCCCTCTTCGAGCTGCCGCATCGGTGGGACGCGCCCTTCGTAACGAACGACGTTGCGGGTGGTGTTGTCAAACGTCACCGAAAGCGGCTTCAAGGCCAGGCGCACGAGCCAACTGCCGGGGGTGATCGAAAACGTCGTGCTGCCCGCTTCTCCCCCGTTGCCTTCGACAAGTCGAATGTTGAAGGCGTAGGTCTGCTTCTGCGCCAGCACGATCATTCGAACCGGCATAGTCTCGCCCCGAGCTAGCAAGTCCCAGTGGTGCAGGATGAAGCCATGCACCGAGGGCCCGCTCACCACCGGTGCGTCGACATCTTCTGACGCTGTGCTGAGCTTGCCGTTGTCGAGCAGCCGAAACTCAAGGTGGCGCCCACCGTTGCTGAGTACGACCGAGCCACTGTGGCCCAGTTGCTTGTTGGTGGCGTCGAATCGCTGCAATGCGTAGCCTGCGGCGTATTGCGCCACTTCGGCGATGATGACTTCGCCATCCGGCGTGTGGGTAATGTGCGCAGCGGCCACCTGCCCTTCGGCCATGAGCGCGACGCGCCGTTCGTAGATGAACAGCGGCGCGGCACCGGCCCGGTCCTGCGGGAAGACAGTGCCGCGGTAGACCAACGCACCCGCCGATGCGGGTGCCTGGCGGTAGGCGTCCAGTCGGGCCTGCCCAGACAAGTCGAGCGAGGGCGGCATGGCGCCAGCTGCCATGGTGATGGCAGTCGACAGTGCAGCCAGCCGCTTGGGCATGGCCATGGTGCGGGCAAAGGACTTCATGAGAATTCTCCAACGATGAGGGGGTGTGGCCAAGCGGGAGCGACTGCGCGTGGCGGCAGCCTCTTGCATGGTCATGAGGCGTTCTGCCGTGACGTCAATGTAGGAACCGCAACGCCATTGGCCCAGCCGTAGCCTGTGCACACACTCTTGCGGTGAATGCAACAATCGAAGGATGGATCAGTTGCGCGCCTTGCGTGTCTTCGAACGTGTCGTCACCGAGGGCAGCTTCGCTGGCGCCGCACGCTCCATGGACCTGGCGCCGCCGGTGGTCACACGCACGATGGCCGAGTTGGAGCGGCACCTCGGGGCGCGGCTGCTGAACCGAACGACGCGTCGCATCGCTCTCACCGACATCGGCACGGCGTATCTTGAGAAAGCTCGGCGCATCCTGGCTGAATTGGACGATGCCGACGCACTGGCAGGCGCCTCGAGCAAACAGCTGCGAGGGACCTTGCGCGTGTTGTGCCCGCCGGCGTTCGCCGTCCACCAGCTTGCGCAGCACTTGCCGCGCTTTCGAGCGCAGCATCCGCGGCTCGGTCTGGAGATCGCCGCGCCCGGCGCGGTGGAAGCGGCGCACCAGAACCATGACGTCTCCATTGTCTCGGTTGGCCAGCAACCGTTAGCGGGCGACTTCGTCGCTCGACGGCTTGCGCGTTCGAGTTTCATCATCTGCGCCTCGCCCGAATACCTGAAGCGGCGCGGCCATCCACAGCATCCCGATGACCTGCTTGTGCATGACGGCCTGCTGCCCGCAGTGTCGGCTGTGCGGCGCGAGTTGACGTTGACTTGCACCGACCCACACGCTCCAGCCGGCGTATCGCACACCCTCAGCATTCCGGTACCGACGCCGGCCCTGTCCACCGGTCAGATCGAGCTGCTGCTCGCTGCCGCGCTCGCGGGCATGGGCATCGCCGGCCTGCCCTCATTCGTGGCAGCACAGGCCCTGCGCGAAGGGCGACTCGTGCGTGTGCTGCCTCATTGGCAAGGCACCACGTTGACGTTGTATGCCGCGATGCCTTCGCGCAAGCTGACGCCGGCGCGTACACGTTCCTTTGTTGACTTTCTCGTCAGCACATTCGGCGGCGGCGACAACGATCCATGGGTCTGATCGGTCGATCAAGACGGTTGAGGCCGGCCAGCGCCAAACCGGCCGTCCGCCACCGTCAGCAGATGGCCGACTTTGACCACACCGCAGGCCGAGCCGTCAGCCCTGCATCTGCAAATGGATGGTGCGCTCGAGGCCCGCGTAACGAAGGACCAGCGCCTCGCGATACGCCGCGTTGGCCATCATCGCCAGGAAGTGCTGGCGGCTCGGGTAGCGGACCAGCAGGCACTTGTCCCAGTCCTGGCTGGCATCGCCGATGAAGGGTCTGTCGATCGTCCCTTCCCACACCACCTCGGCACGGCTCACGTCGCCCACGGTTTCCACGAATGCCGTCTGGTACCTGCGGTAGGCCTCGGCACCCGAACAGGGTGCGTGGGCGGACCCTGCGGGGCAGCTCGCCTGCTCGCGGAACTTCAGAAGATTGAGCATCAACACCGAGCCGTCGGGGCCGCGTGCTTGCCCTGACGTTGGAGACGGTTTCACTGGACGAAGTCATGCGCGAGTGCCGAGCCCTGATCGAGCCCATCGCCCGCAAGCATGGCATCGGCATGGCCTTTCCCTCGTTCGATCGGCCCCGCCTTGTGCACGCCGACCGCACCCGGCTCAAACAGGTGGTGATCAATCTCCTGTCCAACGCCATCAAGTACAACAAGGCGCAAGGCATGGTCACAGTGGAATGCGCCAGGCGTGGGCCGGACGCCATTCGCGGCAGCGTGCGAGACACGGGCGAAGGTCTGGCGCCGGCGCAAATCGTGCCGTTGTTTCAGCCCTTCAATCGGCTGGGCTAGGAGGCCGGCCCGCAGGAAGGCACGGGCATCGGCCTGGCGCTGAGCCGGCACCTCGTCGAATCGATGGCCGGAACCATGGGTGCGGACAGCGCGGTCGGGACGGGCAACGCACGTGCGCGCACCGATGCGCCGGCTTCTGGGGCCTGCCAGGCGCGGCTCAGTGGCCCGAAACCGGTTTGCCACCGGTGCCGGGCACCATCCGGGCGCGCAGTCTGGCGTCCAGGCCCGGGGTGGCGCGCATGTCGGTGTCGACCATGCCGGCGTCCAGGTCGCGCTTGGCCTGGGCAATCACCGGGTCGGGCACGGCGGCGCCGGGGTCAGGTGATTCGTCGCGCTCGTGCGGAAGCGGCAGTCCCGGCGCCGACCTGGGTGCCTTGGCGTGGCGCGGGCCTTCGGGCTGCCGCATCTCGGCCGGGTCGACGAGGCGTTCGTGCTCCGGGTCGTCCTGAATGTGCGCTGGCGACATGCCCTCGTCAGGCTCGGCGGGCAGTTCGATTGGCTCACGCTCATGGGGCACGTCGTGCTGCGGAGGGTGTGGCTCGGGCATCGGTGAGGGCAACATGGCGGGGGTCTCCTTTACGAGGCTGCATGCTCACGGCCGACGCTGCCTGGGTCTGTGCGCCAACGAACCCGAGTGCTCGCACCATCCTTTCAAAGCGGTCTCTCGGCGGCCGAGGTTGGTCTTGAGCGTTTCTCATGATCCAATTGGATTCCATTTAGATTCCAATTGGATTCCATGAGTCAAGACAACACCGCAATCGAGCCCAGGCCACGGGCAGGCGAAACGGAAAAGATGACCGTCAATGTCGGCGTGGTCGATCTGGGCCAGGTTGACCTGCTGGTGCAGGAAGGCTTCTATTCAAACCGGTCAGACCTGATGCGCACGGCGCTGCGCAACCAGCTGGCGCTGCACGCCGACACCGTCAAGCAGACGGTGGCGCGCCGAACGCTCACGGTCGGCCTTCAGCACTTCGGGCGCGCCGACCTGGAGAGGGTGGTGGCGGCGGGCGAGCGACTGCAGGTACAGGTGGTCGGCCTGGCACGCATCGCCAATGACGTGAGCCCTGAACTGGCCAGCGCTGCCATCGAATCGGTCACCGTCCTGGGCGCGTTCCAGGCCAGCCCGGCGGTGCGCCGGGCCCTGGCCGACCGCATCCGTTGAACCGCACTGCCCCACCTCCCCAAACCCCCCGAAAGAACCCCATGAAGCCCCCTTTCAACGCCCGCGCGCCGGCCTTCGACGCCCAGGCGATCCACGAGACGATTCAACGCGCACTTGCATCTGCAGGGCTCGACACCCGGGCCGGCCCGATGCACGAGGTGAGCGAAACCATTCGGCGCGCCTTGGCCATGGGCCAGGCCCAGGCGGGTGCGCCAGTCGATGCCCGGCCAGTCGTCGATGTCCAGGCGCGCGTGGTGGGTGCCAGCGAAGACGGCCACGCGCCGGCGCAGCCCGGCCGCTTCGAGGCGCACACCTTCAGCAACGATGCCGGCACCCGGTCGTACAAGGTTTACCTGCCTGCGGCGCCGTCCAGCACACCCCGCGCGATGGTGGTGATGCTGCACGGCTGCACCCAGTCTGCCGACGACTTTGCCTCGGGCACGCGGATGAACCGCCTGGCGGACAAGCATGGCTTCCTGGTGGTCTACCCCGAGCAGGCCACCCAGGCCAATGCCTCGAAGTGCTGGAACTGGTTCATGCCGACCGACCAGGTGCGCGGCGCGGGTGAGCCTTCGCTGATCGCCGGCATCGTGCGAGCGGTGGCGCAGCGGCATGGCGCCGATACAAGCCGCATCTTTGTCGCCGGCCTGTCGGCCGGGGCCGCCATGGCGGTGGTGCTGGGCGAAACCTACCCGGAGTTGTTTGCAGGCGTGGGGGCCCATTCAGGCTTGCCCTATGGCAGCGCACACGACATCACTTCGGCAATGGCGGCCATGAAGGGCGGGCGCAGCGGCATGCCCGGGCTCAAGGGCGCGCCAGGGCGCACCGGTGGCGTGCGCAAAAAGGCCGTGCAGGCGGTTCCGGTCATCGTCTTCCATGGCGATCGCGACTCGACCGTTCAGGCGTCGAACGGTGACGCCATCGTGATGCAGGCCGGGCAGGCCCAGCAAGCCCAGCAGGAAGCGCAGGCCCACGGCGGCGCGGCGGGCGTGGGCCTGCAGGTCACCACAGAAGCGGGTGTGGCACCGGGTGGGCGCCGGTTCTGCCGCGCGGTGCATGCCGATGCCCAAGGGCAGGTGCGCATCGAGCACTGGACACTGCATGGCGCAGGCCATGCGTGGTCGGGCGGCGATTCGAGCGGCTCGTACACCGATGCCCGCGGGCCGGATGCCTCCGCTGAAATGGTGCGCTTCTTTCTGGCGCTGCCACGGCCTGGCACGGCTTGATCTTGCGGCTGTCGCGGCCCGGCCTGGCGGCACGCATCCACCCAACCCTTCACCAAGGCGCCCCCCATGACAAGCACGGTCGACCTGTTCTTTTCATTCCGCAGCCCCTACTCGTACCTGGCCACGCCGGGTGCGCGGCGGGTGGCGCAAGACTATGCCGTGCAACTGCGCCTGCGCCCGGTGCTGCCGCTGGCGGTGCGCGACCCGGGCTTCTTCAGCCCCGACAACGTCAAGCGTGGCCGCTACATCGGCATGGACTGGGTGCGCCGCGCGCAGATGCTGGGCATGGCGCACCGCTGGCCCTCGCCCGACCCCATCGTGCAAGACCTGCAGACCTACCGCATCGCGGCCGAGCAGCCCTACATCCACCGGCTGACCCACCTGGGCGTGGAGGCCGAGCGGCGTGGCCACGGGCTGGCCTTCGCCTTCGAGGTGTCGCACCTGATTTTCGGCGGCACGCGCGATTGGCACCTGGGCGATCAACTGGCCCAGGCTGCCCAACGTGCGGGGCTGAGCCTGGCCGAGCTAGACGCCGCCATCACCGCGCCCGATGCCACGCACGCGGCCGAGGTGGCGGCCAGCCAGGCCGCGCTGACGGCTGCCGGCCACTGGGGCGTGCCCACCTTCGTCTTCAATGGCGAGCCCTTCTTCGGCGAAGACCGCATCGACACCCTGCGCTGGCGGCTGGACCAGCAGCCCGGGCTGCGCCGGGCTTGACGCTGCGCTGGCGCGGCTACAGCAGCGCGGCGCAGCCGGTGCCTGCCAGTGCCTGGTCGACGAGGCTGCGGTTGGCCGCGTCCAGCGCCTGGTAGTCGCGCCGCAGCCAGGCCAGGCACTTGCCCTGGTAGGCAAAAGCCTGCTGCGACCAGGGCTGGCCATCGATGGTGGTGCTGAACTCGGCCTGCCCGGCCTGCAGCGCAGCGGCATTGGCCAGCAGCAGCGGCGGGTAGACGCGGCCGATCTCCGACAGCAGCGCTGTGACGGTGGCCGGCAGGGCTGCGGGGTCGAACCAGTCGGCGTCGGTGGGCTCCAGGCCCGAGTGGTCTTCCATCAGGCCTACCCAGGCGGTGACCCTCGGCGCCAGCCGGGCCGTCAGCGCCATCGGCGTGGGGTCGAAATACGCCAACTGGGTGAGCTGGCCGTACAGGCCGAAATCACCCGTGCCGGGCCGATTGCCCAGCACAAAGCGGTGCACGCTGAGGTGCTGCTCCATGGCCTGCAGAAAGCGCTGGTAGCTGTCTTCGATCACCTGCCAGGTCTGCGGGTTGGAGCCCACATAGCGCAGGCGCGGCATCTGCCGGTCGCGGATGGCCTGGGCGTTGGTGGCCAGCGTGGCGTCGTCCTGCGGGCCCAGCGCCCAGGCGGGCAGCACCAGCCCGGCCTTTTCGATGTCGGCCGCGTAGTGCCAGCGGTAATGGAACATGGCCTTGGTGAGCCATTCGTCGGCATAGTCTTCGATCAGCGCGTCGATGAAGGCCAGGGCCGGCGAGGTGGGCACCGTTGACCGGTCGGCGAAGGCGGCCTCGAAGCGGCGGATCAGCGGCGTGGAGTCGGTCACCGCGGCCAGCGCACCGTCCGGCCCGGGCAGGTAGAAGGTGGGCAGCAACGGCACCTTGGCCGCCGGCAGGCCAGGCACGATGCGCGACTTCTGGATCAGCCGGTAAGGCAGGCGCCGGTAGCGCAGCAGCGCCAGCATCTTGCGGGTGTAGGGTGAGCCGGGCACCCCGCTGAGCAGCAGTGGCAAGGGCAACGCAGGAGCGGCAGGCGCAAGGCTCATCACGGGGCTCCCGGCCTGGCCGGGCGCGAAAGCGCCTGCTGGGCCGACCTGCGCCGCACTCTAGATTCGCACCCGTGGGGCGGCCGTCCCGCGTGCGACTGCCCCGATGCCCCGCGTGGCACCAAGGCGGCAAGGCGGGCGCAAAATACGGCCGTGCAGGCATGGGCCTGCGATCAATCGGGAGCCTCGATGTCTAAATTGAAACTTGCAGCCAAGTTGTTGCTGTGCATGGGCCTGGGCATGGGCACTGCAGGCTGGGCGGCCGATCCGGCCAAGAAGGCCGAGCCGGCCAAGGCCGAATCCACCTGGGAAAACGTCAAGGACTTCTCGCACAAGGAAAAGGACAAGGCGGTAGCCGCTGGCAAGCAGCTGATTGCCGACACCGACAAGAAGATCGACGAGTTGTCGAAGCAGGCCAAGAATTCAACGGCCGAAACCAAGGCCGCCCATGAAGCCAACATGAAGGAGCTGCAGCAGAAGAAGAAGGCGGCGCAGGTCGAACTGGACAAGCTGGGCAAGGCCAGCGGTGAAGTCTGGGACGCCACCAAGACCGGCTTCTCGGAAGCCGGCAAGGCCCTGGGCGCGGCCTACGACAAAGCGGCCGCTGCGGTCAAGAAGTAGTCATCTCGCCCGGTCGCCCGGGTGACTGCCCCGCGAAGCCCCGGCCTGCAGAGTCCGGGGCTTCTTCCATTTCTGAAAGCACACCATGGGCATCCAACTGGGCAAGCAGGCCGTCGATCTGGGCATCATCACCACCAATGGCGATGCCATGCTGACGTTCTACCGCGACGTCATCGGCCTGAAGGTGCAGGGCCAGATGCCCATGCCCGGCGGCAAGGGCACCATGCACCGCCTGCTGTGCGGTGACAGCCTGATCAAGCTGGTGGTGGTGCCCGAAGTACCCGCCCCGGCCGTGCCCGGTGGCATCGGCGGCGGTGCCGGCTACCGTTACTGGACCATCACCGTGAGCAACCTCACCGAGATGGTGGCCACCTGCGCCGCCGCCGGCGCTGCGGTGGTGTGGACCGAACGCGAGATCCGCCCCGGCGTGAAGATCGCCATGGTGGAAGACCCGGACGGCAACTGGGTGGAGTTTTTGCAGATTGCTTGAGTTTTGATTGCCGCGCTTGAAATTGTGGCGCGGGCTACGGCCCAGGCAGGCGGGGTGGCCGCCCGGGCTCCTGAAGTTTGTTTAAGTCGCCCGGGCGGCC
>JANOAQ010000357.1:0-3764 GCA_031411195.1 Burkholderiaceae bacterium
ACGCGCTGGCGCCCAGCCTGACCACTGCGCAGGAGCTGATCGCCGCCGCACCCGGCCAGATGCTGGAGCGGGTGGACCTGTTTGCCCAGCACCTGGTGGTGACCGAGCGCCGGCACGGCCTGCACAGCCTGCGGGTGCGTGACCTGCGCCGCAGCGGCCCCGAGGCCGAGCATCGCATCGGCTTCGACGAAGCCGCCTACACCGTGCGCGGGCTGCAGAACGCCGAGTTCAACACCGACACCTTCCGCTTCGTCTACGAGTCGATGGTGACGCCGGCGTCCACCTACGACTACCAGCTCGACACCCGCGAGCGCACCCTGCGCAAGCAACAGGCGGTGCTGGGCGGTTACGAGCCGGCGCAGTACATCACCCAGCGTGTATCAGCCCGCGCCCCCGACGGCACGGTGGTGCCCATCTCGCTGGTGTACCGGCGAGACCTGAAGCGCCAGGGCCCGCAGCCGCTGTTGCTGTATGGCTATGGCAGCTACGGCGCCCCCACCGACCCTGGCTTCGGCCTGTCGCGCCTGCCACTGCTGGACCGGGGGGTCATCTTCGCCATCGCCCACATCCGAGGTGGCGGCGACCTGGGCCGCAGCTGGTACGAAGCCGGCAAGATGGCGAACAAGCAAAACTCGTTCAGCGATTTCATCGCCTGCGCCGAGGCCCTGGTGGCACAGGGCTACACCTCACCGGCCCAACTGGCCATCATGGGCGGCAGCGCGGGCGGCCTGCTGATGGGCGCGGTGGTCAACCAGCGGCCGGCGCTGTTTGCCGCCGTGGTGGCCGAGGTGCCCTTCGTCGACGTGGTCAACACCATGCTGGACGAAACCCTGCCGCTGACCACGGCCGAGTTTCAGGAGTGGGGCAACCCCAAGGTGGCCGAGCAGTACCGCTGGATACGCGCCTACAGCCCCTACGACAACCTGAAGGCCGGCGCCTACCCCGCCATGCTGGTGCGCACCGGCCTGAACGACAGCCAGGTGCCCTACTGGGAGCCCGCCAAATACGTGGCCCGGCTGCGCACCCTCAAGACCGACAAGCGCCCGCTGCTGCTGAAGGTGAACCTCGAAGTGGGCCACGGCGGCGCGTCGGGCCGCTACGACGCGCTGCAGGAGCGGGCCGAGGCCTATGCCTTTCTCCTGGCCCAATGGGGTTTGAAGTGAGCACCTGGCCCGACTTCCGGCCCCTGATCACCTGGCGCTACCTGCTGGCCTTTGCCTTGCTCACCCTGCTGCTGGGTGAAGCCCATGAGCAGGCCCACATCCTGGGCGGTGCCGGCCTGTGCGGCGGGTTTGGCGAGCGCGACTTCAACAGCTGGGGCCTCAAAGAGGGTTGCAACACCTGGGTGCCCACCACACTGGGCCCGCTGTTCACTTTTGGCCTGGCCGCCCTGGGTGCGCTGTGGCTCAAGCGCTCACCCGTGCAGGGCCTGCTGCCGGGGCTGACGCTCATCTTTGCCAGCAACCTGTCGGCGCGCTTTGTCACCGCCGCCCTGGGTGGTGGCGATGAGGCGCTGGTGTGGCGCAACCTGCTGCCGACCGCCCAGGCCAGCTGGGCCACGCCCCTGGCCTTGCTGACCACCGTGCTGGCCAGTGCCTGGCCGTTGTCGGTGGCGTGGCAGGCCATGGCCGGGCCGCGCCGCCTGGCCTGGTGGCTGGGCCTCTACCTGCTGCCCACGGTGGTGGCCATCGTGGTGGTGGTGATCGGCATGAATGCCCTGCTGGCAAGTGGCTTGCTGGCCGAGCCCACCTGGGCCGGCGCGGCACCGCTGATCTACCTGTACACCGCCGTGCTGCTGTTGGCCTTACCCCTGGCCTGGCGTTGGCAGGCCAGGCTCACACGTCGAACTTGACGCCCTGGGCCAGCGGCAGGGCGCCGGAGTAGTTGACGGTGTTGGTGGCGCGGCGCATGTAGTTCTTCCAGGCGTCGCTGCCCGATTCACGGCCGCCGCCGGTTTCCTTCTCGCCGCCGAAGGCGCCGCCGATCTCGGCGCCCGAGGTGCCGATGTTGACGTTGGCGATGCCGCAATCGCTGCCGCTGGCGGCGAGGAAGGCTTCGGCTTCGCGCAGGTCGTTGGTGAAGATGGCCGACGACAGGCCCTGGGGCACGCCGTTCTGCAAGCCGATGGCCTCGTCGAAGGTCGCGTACTTCAAGGTGTAGAGGATGGGCGCGAAGGTTTCGTGGCAGACCACCGCCGTCTGCTCAGGCATGGGCACCAGGGCGGGTGCGGCGTACCAGGCGGCTTGCTGGCCGGCCACCAGCACACGCTCGCCGCCGTGCACCACGCCACCCTGGTCGCGGGCCTGCGCCAGTGCGGCCTGCATGGCGTTGAAGGCGGCTTCGTCCACCAGCGGGCCGATCAGCACGCCGCTCTCGCGCGGGTCGCCCACCTGCAAGGTGGCGCGGGCGCGCTCCAGCCGGGCCACCAGGTTGTCGTGGATGCTGGCGTGGGCAATCACGCGGCGGGTGGTGGTGCAGCGCTGGCCTGCCGTGCCGTAGGCGCCGAAGAGGATGCCGCGCACGGCCAGGTCCAGGTCGGCGCTGGGCGCCACGATGATGGCGTTGTTGCCACCCAGCTCCAGCAGGCAGCGGCCGAAGCGCGCCGCCACGCGGGGCCCCACGGCGCGGCCCATGCGGGTGCTGCCGGTGGCCGACACCAGGGCCACTCGGGCGTCGTCCACCAGGGCCTCGCCCACCGCCGCGCGGCCTTGCAGCACTTGGCTCAGGTGTTCGGGCGCGCTGCCGCCAGCGGCACGGTAGTCGGCCAGCGCCTGCTCGAACAAGGCTTGCGTGGCCAGTGCCGTGAGCGGGGTCTTTTCGCTGGGCTTCCAGACCACCGCGTCACCACACACCAGGGCCAGGGTGGCGTTCCAGGCCCACACCGCCACCGGGAAATTGAAGGCGCTGATCACACCCACCACGCCCAGCGGGTGCCACTGCTCCATCATGCGGTGGCCAGGGCGCTCGCTGGCGATCGTCAGTCCGTGCAGCTGGCGGGAGAGGCCTACCGCGAAATCGCAGATGTCGATCATCTCCTGCACCTCGCCTTCGCCCTCGCTCGTCACCTTGCCCGCTTCGAGCGTGACCAGCGCGGCCAGCGTGGCCTTGTGGGTGCGCAGCACGGCGCCGAAGCGGCGCACCAGTTCACCGCGCTGCGGCGCGGGCACCTGGCGCCAGGCCAGGTAGGCGGTGTGCGCGCGGCCGATGGCGGCGCTGGCTTCGGCCGGTGTGCATTCAGGCACCGCGCCGGTGGCGCTGCCGTCGATGGGCGAGCGCGCGGCCAGGGTGCCGCCGGTGAAGGCCGCCTCGGGCACGCCGAGGGTGGTGAGCAGGGTACGGGCGTGGGTCATGGGGCTCTCGTTCATCAACCGATGGATTCCACCTGGCGGCTTTGCTGGTAGGCACACCCGAAGCGGTTGGCCAGGAAGGCGGGCAACTCTACCTGCTCCTGCCGGATGAACCCACGCTGCGGCAGGGCCCCTTCGCGGAACAGGTCGACCGCTGCGCAGATGCCCGCCGCGGTGGTGATCTGTATGGCCGACAGTGGGTTGCCCTCAGTCCGGTCGGCAAAGATCTTGCGCGCAAACACCTCTTGCACCAGTTGGCCCTGGCGCAGGCCGCTGACGGTGACGAACACCAGCACGACGTCCTGCATGGTGCCGGGGATGCTCTTGCGCAGGATGTCCTTCAGGGTCTGCTGGTCGTCCTTCAGTTGCAGGTCTTCGAGCAGCAGCTTCATCAGCGCCTGGTGCCCGGGGTAGCGC
>JANOAQ010000358.1:0-2074 GCA_031411195.1 Burkholderiaceae bacterium
CCAAGCATCATGACCAGGCAGCCGCCCCAGATCCAGGCGATGAAGGGCTTGTGTTGCACGCGCACGATCCAGTCCCCATTGGGCAGCTGCTCACCCATCGAAACATACAGATCGCGAAACAGGTTGCTGTCGACGGCCGCCTCGGTCATGGGGTTGCTCTGCACCCGGTAGATGCGCTTCTCGGGTTGCAGCAGGGCGATCACCTGCCCGCTGTGGGTGACTTCGATCTGGCCCTGTGCGGCCGCGTAGTTCGCGCCCTGCACATCACGCACGCCAACCATGCGGAACTTGTAGCCAGCGATCTCGGTGGTGGCTTCGGGGCCCATCTTCACATCGCGTTCGGTCTCGTAGGTCTTGACCATGGCCACCCCCAGCGCAAACACCGCCACGCCGACGTGCGCCACCATCATGCCCACCATGGCACGTGGCAGCAGCCGTGCGCGGCCCAGCACGCTGCCGCCCAGGCCTGGCTTGGGACGAAGCCGCTCGACCAGGTCCACCAACACGGCCGCCACGATCCAATAGGCCAGGAACAGCCCGCCCGTGGTGGCCGGCGAGATACGACCCATGGCCCAGCCGGAGGCCAATGCAGCCAACACTGCACCCACCAGGGCCCAGCGCAGGCGCTTGGCCAGACTGCCAGCGTCATCCTGCTTCCAGCGCATCATCGGCCCCACGCCCATCAGCAAGAGCAGCGGGGCCATCGTCAGCGTGAACACGGTGTCGAAGTACGGCGGGCCCACCGAGATCTTGCCCAGGCCCAGTGCATCGAGAAACAGCGGGTACAGCGTGCCCAGCATCACACCGCCACAGGCCACCACCAACAGCATGTTGTTGACCAGGAGCATGCTCTCCTTGGACATCAGGCCGAAGCGCTGACCCAGGCCCACGCTGGGGGCACGCCAGGCGTACAGCAACAACGAGGCGCCGATCACGACCACCAGGAAGACCAGGATGAACAAGCCGCGGCGCGGGTCGGTGGCAAAGGCGTGCACCGATGACAGCACACCCGAGCGCACGAGAAAGGTACCCAGCAGGCTCAGCGAAAAGGCCATGATGGCCAGCAGCACCGTCCACACCTTGAAGCCGCCACGTTTTTCAGTCACGGCCAGCGAATGGATCAGCGCAGTGCCCACCAGCCAGGGCATGAAGGATGCGTTTTCAACCGGGTCCCAGAACCACCAGCCACCCCAGCCCAGCTCGTTGTAGGCCCACCAGCTGCCCAGACCGATGCCGAAGGTCAGGAAGATCCAGGCGGCAGACGTCCAGGGCCGTGTCCAGCGTGCCCAGGTGGCGTCAAGGTTGCCTCCGATCAGCGCAGCAATCGCAAAGGCATAGGCCACCGAGAAGCCCACGTAGCCCATGTAGAGCATGGGCGGGTGAATGACCATGCCCGGGTCTTGCAGCAGCGGGTTCAGGTCTCGACCATCGGCGGCCGCCGGAATCAGTCGATCAAAGGGATTGGAGGTGATCAGCATGAACAGGTAGAACCCTGCTGCCACCAGCCCCAGCACAGCCAGGATGCGGGCGACAAACACCAACGGCAGGCTTCGAGAAAACCGGGCCACCGCCGCCGACCAGCCAACCAGCATCAAGACCCACAGCAGCAGCGAGCCTTCGTGTCCGCCCCACACTGCCGCCATGCGGTAGGGCAAGGGCAAGGCCGAGTTGGAGTTGGACGCGACGTAGAGCACTGAAAAATCATGCCGCACGAATGCGGCCGTCAGGCAGACAAAGGCCAGCGCCACCAGCAGCAGTTGCCCATAGGCCGCCGGCCGTGCCAACGCCATCCAATCGGCCCGGCCACGGTGGGCGCCCATCATGGGCACCATCCTTGCACCACCGACAGGCCCAGGGCCAGCCACAGCAGAAAGTGCCCGATCTCGGGAATCATTTGCTGCCTCCGGAAGCATCGCCCTTGGACACTGTGCCGGCCATCTTGTTGCGCATCTTCTCGGCCTTTTGCAGGGCATCGGCCGCCTCGGGCGGCATGTAGTTTTCGTCGTGCTTGGCCAGCACCTCACGGGCAGCAAAGACACCATCGGCGCCCAACTGGCCCTGGGCCACCACGCCC
>JANOAQ010000359.1:0-1875 GCA_031411195.1 Burkholderiaceae bacterium
GTGACCACGCCCGAGCCCTGGCCCAGCTTCTTGGCGGTGTTGGTCCACTCGGCCACGCTGTTGTTCAGGCCGCCGGCAAACGAGCAATCCCACTGGTTGGCCACACCGCGGCTGGTGTCGGTGTCGCCCCGGTCGAAGCAATACGACCATTGGGCCAGCGCGTTGGCATTGCCCAAGGCGGTGTAGCGGCTGGCGCCGGCCACGGTGTTGGGGCCCGTGGGCAGTGACGCGGCATTCAGGTTCAGCGGCAATTGGCCGGTGATCACGGCCATCGAGGTGTGCTCATGGCCGGCCACCACCGACTCCAGGCCCAGGAAGAGCGGCCGGTCACGCAAGGTGGCCAGGTATTCCATGATGGGGTACTGAAACTCTTGCAGCGACTGCCAGCGCCACATGTTGGCATTGGGCGCGGTTCCGCCGGCGGCGTTGCCCTTGGGCACCACCGGCCCAGGCGTGGCCGTGCTTTGCCAGGTGGTGGTGGGGCCTTGACCGGTGTACGGGAAGACCGGCGTGTCGAGCGACGCATCCTCGGTCAAGGTGCAGTTGCGGTTGCCGGTGCCACCGTGGCCAGCTTGCACAAACCAGTCCAGGCCGAAGTTGCCGTCGGCGCTGTCAGTCGACTTCTTCACCAGCTTCTGCATCGAGATCGAGCCGTCCGAGCAGGTGGTGTGGTTGTGGAAGTCGCCAGCCACGTACTTGCCGGCCACCTTGCCAGCCTGGGCGATGGTGGGCGCGGCAATCAGCACGAAGCTGCCGATGGCGGCCACTGCCGCGAGGGCGATGGTGCGCTTGCTGAATCCTGGGTTCATCTTGACTGCTCCTGTGGGGTTTTTGGGCATGCCGGTTTGCGGGCTGCAAACCTGGCCGGGCCGGTCAGTGCTCGTGAAATGCTAGGCAGCCCGCGTGACCTGTCCGTGACGGACCCCACAGCCAAACAGACCAAGCGCGCGGTCGGCCACCTCGACGAGGCCTTCAGCCAAAGCGCGCGTAGTCCACTGACAGTCGCGCCTGCACCACACCGGCCCGCTCGAAGATCAGGTCCATCGGGTATTCCCGGGCCACCTCCAGCGGATGGCGCAAGCCGAGCAGGCGGATGTGCGGGCCGGCCTCGGAGAGCTGCGTCACCTCGTCCACAGGGATGGCCACATTCACCGGCCCAGGCAGCAGCACGCCGCCCATCTCGGCGGCATCAGCCACCGGCGTCACGACCTGGATCAGGCGGTCCGACAAGGTCACCTCGTCGATGCGCAGGCACACCAGGGCGCTGGTCTCACCCGGCGCAGTGGCACGTGTCCAGGGGTGGGTGATGCGCAGGTGGGCCGCAAAGAACTCGCAGGCCTGGGCCTGCGACCCGAGCCACAGGCCGACGCCAGCCAGGCCAAAACGCAAAAGACTGCGACGTTGCAAGGCTAGGTTCATGGCGGGCAACTCCGGCACTGGGGGTGGCAATCAGAAGACCTTAAACAGGTCGCCAGATCTACGAAGCAGACCTATCCTGCTTGAGCTTAGACAGCGTGTGTGAAAGCTCAACGACAGGGCGCGACAAACCGCAGGCCGATGAGCAGGGTGCACGGTCACGCCTTTGTCGCAGACGGTCGGCACACTGACCCGGCACCCTCAACAGCGACGAGTCCTGGCCCGCGCTGAACTCTACAAACCCCTTGGAGCCTCACATGAAACTGACCACCCTCGCCGCCCTCGCCCTGCTGTCTGCCGCACCCGCCTTTGCTGGGCCGGCGTTCTGGGTGGACTTCGAAAAGACCTGGGACTACAGCAATGGTGGCGTCGACGGCTACTACAACGGCGGCACGGCTGCCGACGGCACCTCCGGCACCAACCAGGGCGTGGGCTTTGTCGGCGTGTCCGGCCTGTCCA
>JANOAQ010000360.1:0-3421 GCA_031411195.1 Burkholderiaceae bacterium
GGTCGAGAACGTCACCGACTTCCTGAAGGAAGGCCAGATCGTCAAGGTCAAGGTCATGGAGACCGACGAGAAGGGCCGCATCAAGCTGTCGATGAAGGCCCTGATCGAACGGCCCGAGGGCATGGAAGAAGAGCGCTTCGAGCGCCCGCGCCGCGAATACGGCGACCGCCCCGACCGTGGCCCGCGCGGCGACCGTGGTGACCGTCCCCCGCGCCGTGAGCGCAGCGAGCGCCCCGCCCACAGCGATGCGCCGGCCACCGATGCAGCGCCCGCTGCCGATGCCGCCCCGGCTGCACCGGCCGCCCCGGCTGCACCGGCTGGCGACCACACGCCCACCCAAAGCTGATTGCCCGAAGGCCACCCACCATGCGTGCCATCACCCTCAACGGCTTCGGTGCCCCTGATGTCCTGGTCGAAGGCCAGCGGCCCGACCCGGTGCCTGCTGCCGGCGAGATGCTGGTGCGGGTCACCGCGTCGGGCATCAACCGGCCCGACGTGCTGCAGCGCAAGGGCGCCTACGCGCCCCCGCCCGGCGCGTCTGACCTGCCGGGCCTGGAAATCGCCGGCACCATCATCGGTGGCAACACCGCCGAGCTGGCGGCCGCCGGTTTCAAGCTGGGCGACCGGGTGTGTGCCCTGGTGGCTGGCGGTGGTTATGCCGAGCTGTGCACCGCCCCGATCCCGCAATGCCTGCCCACCCCGGCCGGCCTGAGCGACATCGAGGCGGCCAGCCTGCCCGAAACCTTCTTCACCGTCTGGTCGAATGTGTTCGACCGCGGCGGCCTGAAGGCCGGCGAAACGCTGTTGGTGCAGGGCGGCTCCAGTGGAATCGGCGTCACGGCCATCCAGTTGGCCAAGGCCATGTATGGCAACGACGGCGCCAAGGTCATCGTCACCGCCGGCAGCGATGAAAAAGTGGCGGCTTGTCTGGCGCTGGGCGCCGATGTCGGCATCAATTACAAGACGCAGGACTTCGTTGCCGAAGTGAAGGCCGCTACCGGCGGGCAGGGCGCCAACGTGGTGCTCGACATGGTGGCGGGCGACTACATCGCCCGAGAAGTGCAGTGCGTGGCCGAAGACGCCCGCATCGTCATCATCGCGGTGCAAGGCGGCATCAATGCCACCTTCAACGCGGGCGACGTGCTGCGCCGGCGCATCACCATCACCGGCTCGACCTTGCGGCAGCGGCCCATCGCCTTCAAGGGTGCCATCGCCGCATCGTTGCGCCAGCATGCCTGGCCGCTGATCGAGGCCGGCCGCATCAAACCGGTCATCAATCGCGTGTTCCCCGCTGCGCAAGCGGCCCAGGCCCATGCCTTGATGGAATCGAGCCAGCACATTGGCAAGATCGTGCTGGACTGGACTGTTTGAGGAGCCAAACCATGCGTCGCAAACTCGTCGCTGGCAACTGGAAGATGCATGGCAGCCATGCTGCCAATGCCGAGTTGTTGGCCGGCATCACCGCCGCGCGTCCGTTCGGCTGCGATGTGGCGGTGTGCGTGCCGTTTCCCTACCTCGCCGAGGCCGCTGTGGCCCTGGCCGGCAGCGGTGTGCGTTGGGGTGCGCAAGACTGTTCGGCCCACGCCCAGGGCGCCTACACCGGCGAGGTGTCGGTCGGCATGCTGGCCGAGTTTGGCTGCCGCTACGTGATCGTGGGCCACAGCGAGCGCCGCCAGTACCACGGCGAGACTGACCAGCTGGTGGCCGACAAGGCCAAGGCCGCATTGGCCAAGGGCGTGACACCCATCGTCTGCGTGGGCGAAACGCTGGCTCAGCGCGAGGCTGGTGAAACCGAATCGGTGGTCAAGCGCCAACTGTCGGCCGTCATCCATGCCCTGGCACATTGTGCTGGCGAGATGGTGGTGGCCTACGAGCCGGTGTGGGCCATCGGCACCGGCAAAGTGGCCACGCCCGAGCAGGCGCAGGCCGTGCACGCCCTGTTGCGTTCGCAGTTGAAAGCCGCCACGCCTCACGGCGATGCAATGCAAATCCTCTACGGCGGCAGCATGAAGCCCGACAACGCGGCCACGCTGATGGCTCAGCCCGACATCGACGGCGGCCTCATCGGTGGTGCCGCCCTGAAGGCGGCCGATTTTGTCGCCATCTGCCGCGCGGCTGGTTGACGCCAGCGCGGCCCCAAGAATCCTGGAGAACATTGAACATGCAGATTTGGATGAACCTCGTGCTGGTGGTGCAGTTGCTGGCCGCCATCGTGATGATCGGGCTGGTGTTGGTGCAGCACGGCAAGGGTGCCGACATGGGCGCCTCTTTCGGCAGCGGCGCGTCGGGCAGCCTGTTCGGGGCCACCGGCAGCGCCAACTTCCTGTCGCGCTCGACGGCGGTGTGTGCGGGGGTGTTTTTCCTCTGTACTTTGGCATTGGCCTACTTCACCAACCACGCCGCCGTGCGTGAGCCTGCCGGTGGCGCCAGTGTGCTCGACCGGGCCGCCATCAGCGCGCCAGCCGCCAGCGGTGCCGCCTTGCCGGCGTTGTCGGCCAGCGCTGCTGCGACAGCGGCATCGACGGGTGCCATTCCCAGCAAATGAGACGGGTTCGGTGGTCTGTTGGGTGAACTGTCAATTGCCCCATTGAAGCTCAGCACAAACCCGCAGAACCGTCGATTTTCCGATATAGAATTCGAGGCTGTTCAGCAAGCAATTCCTCATGCAAGTTGGGCAGTTCAGCAGTGGGTCGGGCTTCGGTCTGGCACCTGTGCCGTCGTGGTGAAATTGGTAGACACGCTATCTTGAGGGGGTAGTGGCGAAAGCTGTGCGAGTTCGAGTCTCGCCGACGGCACCAAAGGTTCTAAGCAAGCCAGGGTCTCATCCGGTACTGGCTTGCGCGCCCTCTGAAGGTTCGAGGGTCAAGAGCGGCGCGCATTGCGGCATGTCAGGTTGACGGCCGCCGACAGCGCGTATTTTCACGGCCGGATGTGTCCCAACCTACCGCCGCCGACCCATGGACCTGCAACAGTACCTCCCTGTCATCCTGTTCATCCTGGTCGGCGTGGCTGTCGGCATCATTCCCCAGGTGCTGGGTTTCGTGCTCGGCCCCCAGCGGCCCGATGCCGCCAAGAACAGCCCTTACGAGTGTGGCTTCGAGGCCTTTGAAGACGCCCGCATGAAGTTCGATGTGCGCTACTACCTGGTGGCCATCCTCTTCATCCTGTTCGACCTCGAAATAGCCTTCCTTTTTCCCTGGGCGGTATCACTGCGTGACATCGGGCCGTCAGGCTTCTGGGCGATGATGCTTTTCCTCACCATCCTCGTGGTGGGTTTCATCTACGAATGGAAAAAGGGTGCACTCGATTGGGAATGATGGAGCCCCTCGACCGACGGGTACGTCAGCCGATCCCCCAAGGGGATGCGGGCCGGCTTGGGAGCGGCCCGGCGCTCGTCCCGCACCGCTTCGATAGACTGGAT
>JANOAQ010000361.1:0-1504 GCA_031411195.1 Burkholderiaceae bacterium
GCCAGTTCCGCAGATTGCGGCCCAGTCAGCGGGCTAGAATCGCCGGTTTGCCGGAATGCCCGGTTGTTGGCGCCCGCAGCGCCAACAACCGGTGAGATATCCCCAACCCGCGCGGGTGGCGAAATTGGTAGACGCACCAGGTTTAGGTCCTGACGCCTTCACGGGCGTGCCGGTTCGAGTCCGGCCCCGCGCACCAGACCCCTCTCTCAGTGAGTCCCATCATGGCTGTGACTGTTGAAACCCTCGAAAAACTCGAACGCCGCATCACGCTGGTGATCCCGGCCACCGATCTGAACTCGGAAATCGAGACCCGGCTGAAAAAACTGTCGCGCACCGTCAAGGCCGACGGCTTCCGCCCCGGCAAGGTGCCGATGTCGGTGGTGACCCAGCGCTATGGCTACACGGTGCAAAACGAGGTGATGAACGACAAGCTGGGCAAAGCCTTTTCCAGCGCCGCCAACGAGGCGCAGTTGCGCGTGGCTGGCATCCCCCGCATCACGCCCAACGACACCGCCCCCGAAGGCCAGCTCGCGTTTGACGCCACTTTTGAGGTTTATCCGGTGGTCACGCTGGGCGACCTGACGGCGGTGGAAGTCGAGCGCGTCAGCAGCGAGGTGACCGAAGCCGCGATCGACCGCACAGTGGATATCCTGCGCAAGCAGCGCCGCACTTTTGCCCAGCGCCCGGCGGTGGAGGGCGCGGCCGAGACCGACCGCGTGACGATCGACTTTGAAGGCAAGATCGACGGTGAACCGTTTGAGGGAGGCAAGGCTGAGGCCTTCCAGTTCTTGATCGGCGAAGGCCAGATGCTGGAGCAGTTTGACAAGGCCGTGCGGGGCATGAAGGTGGGCGACAGCAAAACCTTCCCGCTGCAGTTTCCGGCCGATTACCACGGCAAGGACGTGGCCGGCAAAGAGGCTGACTTCCTGGTCACGATGAAAAAGATCGAAGCCCAGAACCTGCCGGCGCTGGACGAGGCTTTCATCAAGACGCTGGGCATTGCCGACGGCACGCCCGAAGGCCTGCGCGCCGACGTCAAGAAAAACCTGGAGCGCGAAGTCAAGTTTCGTGTGCTGGCGCGCAACAAGGCGGCGGCGATGGATGCGCTGGTCAAGGTGGCCGAGCTGGACGTGCCCAAGGCGCTGGTGGACAGCGAGCTGGAGCGCCTGGTGGCCAATGCCCGCGAAGACTTGAAAAAGCGTGGCATCAAGGACGCGGACAAAGCGCCGATCCCCAACGAGCTGTTCCAGCCGCAGGCCGAGCGCCGGGTGCGCCTGGGCCTGGTGGTGGCCGAGCTGGTGCGCAGCAACAACCTGCAAGCCAAACCCGACCAGTTGCAGGCGCACATCGAAGAGCTGTCACAAAGCTACGAAAAGCCCGGCGACGTGATGCGCTGGTACTTGTCCGACCGCCAGCGCATGGCCGAGGTGGAGGCCGTGGTCATTGAGAACAACGTGACCGAGTACGTGCTGGGTCAGGTCAAGGTTGTCGACAAGGTGCTACC
>JANOAQ010000362.1:0-12493 GCA_031411195.1 Burkholderiaceae bacterium
CCATGCCAGCCACGGCCGCCAGGATGGCCAGGATGATGCCGAAACCGAGCTGAAGTCGACGGCTGATAGTCAGGTTCGAGAGTTGCTTTGGCACTGCTTCCTAGATGCACAGGGTATGGATGGCAGTGTTTTCGGCGCAGCTCTGAAGAAACTTGAGGCGTCGATGTGATGGCAAGTTGCGACACGCCATCGCCGATTTCTCTTCTGACGGACCCGGTCTCGGTCTCGGTCTCGGTCTTCAGCGTCGTGGGCGACAGGCGACAGGCGGCTGGCAAGGCCGCGACTGCATCGATCTGGCCAGTCCAGCCTGGCCCTTCAGCGCATGCCGATGTGCACATCCCCAAACAGGTTGACCATGCCGCGCGGCTGGCTGCGCCAGTACTGCCTGGGCACCTGCACCTGCGCACCCAGGGCGGCGGCGGCATGCCAGGGCCAATGCGGGTCGTAGAGGATGCCGCGCGCAATGGCCACCGCGTCGGCCTGGCCGGTGGCCACGATGGCCTCGGCCTGCTGCGCGTCGGTGATCAGGCCCACGGCCATCGTCGGCAGCCCGCTGTCGCGTCGGATGGCCTCGGCCAGGTGCACCTGGTAGCCGGGGCCCAGGGGGATCTGCTGGCGCGGCGACACGCCACCGCTGCTGATGTGGATGAAATCGGCACCGCGCGACTTGGCTGCCCGGGCGAGTTGAAGGCTCTGCGGCAAGTCCCAGCCGCCCTCCACCCAATCGGTGGCCGACAGGCGCAGGCCCAAGGCCACGCTGGCCGGCACCGCCGCCCGCACCGCATCGAGCACTGCCAGCGGAAAGCGCATTCGGTTGTCGGTGCTGCCCCCGAATTCGTCAGTGCGTTGGTTGGCAATGGGCGACAGGAACTGGTGCAACAGGTAACCATGCGCGGCGTGCAGCTCGATGGCCTGCAGGCCCAGGCGCACCGCGCGCCTGGCGGCGTCGACGAAGCCCGCCAGCACGCGCTGCAGGCCGGCCGCATCCAATGCCGTGGGTGGCGCTTCGCCATCGGCATGGGCCAGGGCCGAGGGCGCCACCGTCGTCCAGCCGCCCTGGTCGAGCGGGATCAGTTGCCCGCCATCCCAGGGTGTGTGGCTGCTGGCCTTGCGGCCCGCGTGGGCCAGCTGTATGGCCAGCGGCATGGGCGAAAACGCGCGCACGGCCTGCAGCACCCGCGCCAGTGCCGCCTCGGTGGCATCGTCGTACAGGCCCAGGCAGCCAGGCGTGATGCGGCCGTCGGGCGTGACGCCGGTGGCTTCGATGATCAACAGGCCAGCGCCCGACAGCGCGAGCTGGCCCAGGTGGATGAGGTGCCAATCGGTGGCGCAGCCATCGACCGCGCTGTACTGGCACATCGGGGCAATGACGATGCGGTTGGGCAAGGCCAGCGGGCCCAGGGTGAGCGCAGAAAAGAGGGCAGACATCAAGGCGGGCACAAGGTGCGCAAAGTGGAAGGGGCCGCCGGCATTCTCGTCGTCAATCGCCGATCACCTGGCCGATGCGCAGCAGGTTGCCGTCGGGGTCGACGACGGCAAACTCGCGCAGGCCCCAGGGTTTGTCTTCAAGCGCATCCATGCGCGGGATGCCGGCGCCGGGCAAGCGGCTGGTGCTGAAGGCCCGGTGCAGGCCATCCACATCCTGGACCCGAAGGTAGCAACCCGCCCAGGAATCGCTGGGCACCAGCGCTGGGTGGGCAAAGAAGTGAAGCTCCACCGCGCCCCGCCGCAAGATGGCGTAGCCCTTGTCCAACGCGTGCGCGCCACCCTCGAACCCCAGGGCCTGGTAGAAGCGAACGGTCGCGTCGATCGACCGGCTGGGCAAGATTGGAATGGCAAGGTCAGTGCGCTGCATCAATAGAATTCCGGTTGGCCACCGCAGTCAACTAAGGGTGCTGCAAAAGTGGCCATGTGGACGGGGCCCGCGTGGGATGACTGTGGTGCTTGCGCGTCGCACGGCCGGTCAGGCCGCGCCCGTGCTGCCCTCCAGCGGGCTGGCGTCAAATCCGGGGAAGTTCAATTCGATCACCAAACCATCCGGGTCGGCCACGAAGATCTGGAAGAGCTGGATCTCGTCGATGTACCGCGTTCTTGCGGGCAGCCCAAGCGCCCCCAGGCGATCGAGCATTTCCCTGGGATCACTGCCCTGGAAGGCGATGTGGTCGATGACGCCGGCGTTGTCTCTGGCCGAAGCCGCCGATGTCCCGAAGTAGACCGCAGCCGCTTGCGCAATCCCATCCAGGCCCATGTGGACCTGAACCTTGCCGCCAACGCCAAGCCAGTAGCCGGGAAATGGAAAGCTGGGCCGGGGCATCACCTGGAAGCCCAGGGCATCGCGGTAGAAGGCCATCGAGCGCTCGATGTCCTTGGCGCGCACGAAGTAGTGGTTGAGTTCAGCAATGGGCATGGGTGCTCCTGGGTAGGTTGCTGCGGGCTGCAGGTGCTTGGTTGTGTTGGTGCGGATGATCGTGCTCAAGTGCACCAGCGGGCCTGCCGATATAGGAGGCAGGAACATCCGGAGAGTGCCATGGGCAACAACGGTACATGGGGTCAGGCGTTTGCAGAATTGCTCAAGGCGATCGTCGATGCCTTCGTTCGTTTCTGGAAACAGGACATGGTGCAGGTGGTGCTGACCGTCGGCATGTTCCTGGCACTGGCGGCGCCCCTGCTGCTGGTCGTGCTGGTGCTCTGGTACCTGGACTTCATCGGCTGGCGCTCGTCCAGTGGCTTCTACACGATCGGGCTGGTGCTTCAGCCCGGCGGGCTCGATGCCTTGCTGGCCCTCACTGCGGCCCGAGCCTAGCGGCGCGCACAGGCGTTGGCGCGGCGGCATTCAGCGCATGGACCAAGCGCTGTGCGCTCTAGCGCCCTGCAGTTTGCATGGGCCAGCGGGCGCCGCTACTTCAGTTCGATCTCGACGAAAGAAAACTCGAAATCGTTGATGTTGATGACGTTGTGGGCAACACCCGTCAGCCGCGCATAAGACGCGCCGGCTGTCAGCTCGACATCGCGTACCCCGGCTGGCTCAACCAGCCTGAGTTTGCCCGTGGTCAGCGGCACGACGACATAGTCGTGCCCATGCACATGGTCTCCGGTATCGGCACCGGGTGCAAACGTCCACTTGGTAACGATGACTCGGTCGTTTTCAATCTGCAGGGTTGGGATGGCGTTCATGGGGGGTTGCTTGCCAGGTTGGTGGAACAGGCGTCTGTGCTCAGGATGCAGGCTTGGCGGCGATGGCTTCGCATTCAACCAACAGTTTTGGATCGACGAGTTGGGAGACGAAAACCGCCGTCGATGTGGGCTTGTGGTTGCCAAGCAACTGGGCCCTGGCCGTGCGAACGATGCGGATGTCTTGACCGGCCACGACGAAGAGCGTGAGCTTGACGATGGACGACGCATCCAGCCCGTGCGCAGCCAGCAGCGCCTGGATGTTGCCGAACATCTGAACCGCTTGTTCTTCGAGTGTCGGTGGCGTGGAGCCGTCGGGCCGCACGCCCACCTGCCCAGACAGGAAGACCATATCCGTTCCGGCAGGCACCACGGCGGTGTGGCTGTAGCCGGTCGGCGAGTGAACATCGGGCGGATTGACGAAGGTGGTCATGCGGTGGCCTTTCAGGCTCAGTGGGTGGCGGTGTGCAGTGGCTTGTGCACCATCGGTCTGCTGCTGCAGCAGGTCATTCTGGTTCTATCCTGGCGGCGCGGATCACCTCGCCCCAGCGGCGCACTTCGCTGGTCACCAGGGCCTGCATCTGCGCGGGGGTGCTGGCCTGCAGGCGCATGCCCAGTTTGCCCAGGCGCGCCTGCACCTCGGGTGAGGCCACCGCTTCTTGCGCTGCCAGGCCCAGGCGGGCAATCACCTCGGGTGGTGTGCCGGCGGGTGCGGCCAGGGCGTTCCAGCTGGCCACGTTGTAGTTCGACAAGCCCGCCTGCTGGGCGGTGGGCACGTCGGGCAGGGCCGGGTTGCGCTGGTCGGAAGACACGGCCAGCGTCTTGACCACCCCTGCGGCCACCTGCGCCAGCATGGGCCCCAGCACCTCGAAGGCGATGTCGATCTCGCCCGCACGCAGGGCGCCCAGCACCGCCGGGCTGCCCTTGTAAGGCACCACCACCGCGTCGATGCCGGCCACGGTCTCAAACAGCTTGGCGCTCAGGTGCTGGGTGCTGCCGGGCGTGATGGTGCCGATGTTCAACTTGCCTGGCTGGGCCCTGGCGTAGGCCAGCACATCCTTGAGCGTGGCAAAGCGCCCGCCGGCCGCCGCAAAAATGCCGATGTCGAACTGGCCCAGCAGGGTGATGGGCGCAAAGTCTTTCAGCAAGTCGAAGGGCAGCTTCTTGAACAGGCCCACGCTCACCGCGTTGCCATTGCTCATCAGCAGCAGGGTGTGGCCATCAGGCCGGGCCGTGGCCACCGCCTGGCTGGCCACGATGCTGCCGGCGCTGGGCCGGTTGTCCACCACCACCGGCTGGCCCAGGCGCTTGCCCATCTGCTCGGCCACGGCGCGGGCGGTCAGGTCGGCAATGCCGCCAGGGCCGAAGGGCACCAGCAAGGTGATGGGCCGATCAGGAAACCTGGCTTGCGCCTGACCGGCACCGGGCAGCGCCAGGCCGGCCAGCGCCAGCAAGGCCGTGCGGCGATGCGGCAAGCAGGGCAGGGCAGCCGGCAAGGGGTCAGCCCATCTTGATGCCGCGCTTGCGGATCAGCTCGCCCCAGCGCACATGCTCGGCGGCGATCAGCGCATCGAAGGCCGCCGGGCCCAGGGGCATCAACTCGGCGTCCATGGCGTCCAGCCGGGCGCGTGTGGCCGGCTGGGCCAGGGTCTGCAGGAACTGCTCGGAAAGGTAGGCCAGCACTGGCGCCGGGGTCTTGGCCGGTGCCACCACCCCGTGCCACGTCTGCACCAAGGCCTCGGCGTGGCCGGCCTCGGCGATGGTGGGCACGTCAGGCAACGAGCGCGTGCGCTTGCCCGCGTTCACCGCCAGGGCGCGCAGCTTGCCGTTCTGGATGAAGGGCAGGGCCAGGTTCTGCGCAATCAGGCCGAAGTGCACCCGCCCTTCGGCCATGTCGATCAGCGAGGCGGGCTGTCCGCGGTAGTTGATGTTGGTGACCTTGATGCCGGTGCGCTCGAACAACAGCTCCTGCCCCAGGTGGATGGAGCTGCCGGCGCCGGGGTTGGACGCATTCAGCTCGCCGGGCTTGCTGTTGGCCAGGGCGATGAACTCGGCCAGCGTCTTGACGGGCAGCCCGCTCCAGACCACAAAGACCGAGGGCGGTGCAGCGATGCCGCACAGGCCGGCAAAGTCCTTCGAGCGGCCGGCCATGTCGGGCATCAGATGCTCACCCACGGCCACCACCGGTGTGGCCACCAGCAGGGTGTAGCCGTCGGCCGGCGCCTGGGCTGCGGCAGCCAGGCCGATGCGGCCGTCGGCGCCGGTGCGGTTGTCCACGATGATGCGCTGCGGCAGCTCGGCCGACAGTGGGTCGGCCACCACGCGCCCGACCACATCCACCACGCCGCCAGCGGGGTAGGGCACGATCAACTTGATGGGCTTGTTCGGAAAGCCGCCCGGGCCGATGGGCCGCGTGGCGGCTTGCGCCGCGGCCAGGCCGGGTGCGGCGCCCAGCAGGGCCAGGGCATTGAAGTGGCGGCGCTGCAGCATGGGGGTTCCTTCAGGTTGTCAGGCACCGTCGCGCCCAAGTTGCGGCCGATCAGGCCGGTGTGGATCTCGGTGGTGCCTGCGGCGATGAGCCCTGGCAGACCGGGTTCATCAATGGGTATCAGCGCGACGTGGCCAGCTTCAGCACCGTGACATAGCCGGCTTGCACCTCCATGCGGGCGGTGGTGCCTGCTGCATGCAGCAGGGCATGGGCGCGGGGCAATTGCCAGCAGGGCAGTTGGGTGAACAGGTGGTGCTCGCTGTGAAAGTTGACCCAGTACGGCGCCACCAGCGCACGCTCGGCCCAGCCGGCCAGCGTGGTGCGCGCCTGGCGCAGCGGGTCGGGCTGGTCCACCGGCACCATCGCATGCTCGGCGATGTTGCGCACCCGGGTGACGAAAGGCAGCCAGGTGGCCATCGGCAGGGCCCACATCAGCAGCCACACCCACCACCAGCCCGCGGCGGCGAACACCGCAAAGCCCAGACCGTTGGCCACCAGGAAGTGCCGGTCGCGGGCGGCGAACAACTGCGCCCGGTTGGGCCCGCCGCGCCGCCACAACGGCTGCAGGCGTTGCTTGTAGAAGGTTTGCCCGGTCAGATCGCGCACGGCCTTGCGCCAGAACGAGGCCCGGCTGATGGGGAAGGGCGCCGACAGCACCAGGTCGGGGTCTTCGGCCTGCTGCACGTAGCGGTGGTGCTGCAGGTGGTAGGGCCGGTAGTCGCGCAGCGAGGCCGAGCACAGCCAGTGGCCCACCCAGTCGTTAACCCGCCGGCTGGGGTGCAGCAGCGCATGGGCGGCGTCGTGCATCAGGATGGCCAGGCCCAACTGGCGCGTGCCGACCACCACAACGCACAGCGGGATCAAGAGCGGCCAGCGCGCGCCCACCAGCATGGCCGCCCCGATCACGCCCCAGCAATGCACCACCAGCCACAGGCCGCGCCAGGGCGAGCGCTGCTGCAGCGCCTGCCATTGGGCGGGGGTGAAGAAGTCTTCGGGGCGGGCGCGGGGGGCTACGGCCATGGGCAGTCCGGTGGGTTGGCGCAGGCGCAATTGTGCGGCGCCCAGGGTGGCGGGCAAAGTCCCGCAGTTGACTGCCCAGCCTCACAGCGCCGGGGCCCTGCGGCTTCGGTGGCATGCTGTGCGGGCCTACTTCAACCGGCCCGCCACCATGCACGACCTCAGCACCCTCGATACTCCCGCCGCCCTGATCGACGAGCCGCGCCTGCAGCACAACCTTTTGCAGATGCAGCAGCGCATCAGCAGCCTGGGCGTGGCCCTGCGCCCGCACATCAAGACCAGCAAGAGCCTGCCGGTGGTGCAGCGCCAGATCGCCCTGGGTGCGCAAGGCGTCACCGTGTCCACGCTGAAGGAGGCGGCGCAGTGCCTGGCCGCCGGCATCGGCGACATCAGCTACGCCGTGGGCATCGCCCCGGGCAAGCTGGCCCAGGTGATGGCCCTGCGCCGCCAGGGCGCCGCACTGAAGATCCTGACCGACAACGTGGCCAGTGCCCGGGCCATTGCCGATTTCGGCCGCACCCACGGTGAGCGTTTCGAGGTGCTGATCGAGATCGACACCGACGGCCACCGCTCGGGCATCCTGCCCGAATCGCCGCTGCTGATCGACGTTTGCCGCGCCCTGCACGAGGGCGGCATGGCCCTCACCGGCGTGCTCACCCATGCCGGCGCCAGCTACCAGTGCAGCACGCCCGAGGCCCTGGCCGACATGGCCGAGCAAGAGCGCGCCGGCTGCGTGCGCGCGGCCGAGCGCCTGCGCGCCGCCGGCCTGCCCTGCCCGGTGGTCAGCGTGGGCTCCACGCCCACTGCCCTGTCGGCCCGCCGGCTGGACGGCGTGACCGAAGTGCGCGCCGGGGTCTACGTCTTCATGGACTTGGTGATGTGCAATGTAGGCGTGTGCAGCACCGACAACGTGGCGCTGAGCGTGCTGACCAGCGTGATCGGCCACCAGCTCGACAAGGGCTGGGTGCTGGTCGATGCCGGCTGGATGGCCATGAGCCGCGACCGCGGCACCCAGGCCCAGGCCTGCGACTACGGCTACGGCCAGGTGTGCGACGACGCGGGCCAGGTGCTGCCCGGCTGGGTGATGAGCGGGGCCAACCAGGAGCACGGCATCCTGTCGTTCGAGCCGGCGCTGGGCACCGGCACCCCGCTGCCGGTCGATCTGGAAATGGCTTTCCCGGTGGGTCGGCGCTTGCGCCTGTTGCCCAACCACGCCTGCGCCACGGCGGCGCAATTTGGCAGCTACAACGCCCTGCTGGCCGACGGCTGCATTGCCGATTGGCCGCGTTGGAACCACTGGTAATCCGACACCCGACGCACCGGCAAGCGTGCGCTTCAATCGAAATCGAGGAGGACCCCTTCATGGCCATGGTGCACTGCCGCGGATGCGGCCAGCAGATCCACGAAACCGCGCCCACCTGCCCGCACTGCGGCGCACCGCAAGGCTTGTCGGGCCAGTCCGGCATGGACGGCGATGTGCCCGTCGGGGTGAAGGGCTGGTCCTGGGGGGCCTTTCTGTTGAACTGGATCTGGGCGGTCTTCAACGGCACCTGGATCGGCCTGCTGGCCCTGGTGCCCGTCCTGGGCTTTGTCATGGCCATCGTGCTGGGCATCAAGGGCCGGGAGTGGGCCTGGAAGAACAAGAAGTGGGACAGCGTCGAGCACTTCAGGCGGGTGCAGCGGCGCTGGTCGGTGTGGGCCGTGTGGCTGGTGGTCGTGCCGTTCGTGGTCGGCCTCCTGGCGGCCATTGCCCTGCCGGCCTACCAGGATTACCAAAACCGCGCCCGGGCGGCCCAGGTCGAGTTGCGGCTGCCCCAGCCTGCCGCTGCCGCCCTGCGGGCCTAGAAGGCGCGGTAGCGCGCATCCAATGCGGGCCTCGCTTCGTATCATGGGCAATGCCCCATTTCAAACCTTTGTGCATTGCCGCGGCCGCCGCCCTGGCTTGCAGCCCCACCCTGGCCAACCACGGCGCCCCCGTTGAAAGCGCGCCCCAGGCCATCATCGTGCAAGGCCACTACGACAACGCCGTGGGCACCAGCGATGCCGCATCGGCCGGCGTGATCCGCGGCGAGCTGCTCAAGAGCCGGCCCGCGCAGCGCCCTGGCGAGGTGCTGGAGTTCGTGCCCGGCGTGGTGGTCACCCAGCACTCGGGCGACGGCAAGGCCAACCAGTACTTTCTGCGCGGCTTCAACCTCGACCACGGCACCGATTTCGCCACCCGCGTGGCGGGCATGCCGGTCAACCTGCCCAGCCACGGCCACGGCCAGGGCTACAGCGACCTGAACTTCCTGCTGCCCGAGCTGGTCGAGCGCATCGAGTACCGCAAGGGGCCCTACACCGCCGCCGTGGGCGACTTTGCCGGCGCCGGCTCGGCCGACATCCGCTACCTGTCGCGCGTGGCGGCGCCCTTTGGCCAGATCACGCTGGGCGGCAACGGCTTCCGGCGTGGCGTGGCCGGCGCTTCGGCCGATGTGGCACCCGGCACCACCCTGCTGGGCGCCGTCGAGCTGATGGGCAACGATGGCCCCTGGACGGTGCCCCAGGGCCTGCGCAAGGCCAACGGCGTGCTCAGCTTGACCGGGGGCAGTTATGCCGACGGCTGGAGCGCCAGCGCCATGGCCTACCGTGCGCGCTGGGTGGCCACCGACCAGGTGCCGCAGCGGCTGCTGGACGCCGGGCAACTGGGTGGCCAGCCCTTCGGCCGCTACGACTCGCTCGACCCCACGGCCGGTGGCAGCAGCCGCCGCAGCAGCCTGTCGGCCGATTGGCACCGCAGCACCGCCACCGGCCGCAGCACGTTGCAGGTGTACGCCATCCGCAGCGACCTGGACCTCAACTCCAACTTCAGCTACGCACTGGAACGCCCGGCGCAAGGCGACCAGTTCAAGCAGACCGACCGCCGCACCGTGCTGGGCGCCGAGGCCAGCCACGGCATCGACCATGACCTGGGGCCCTGGCCGGCGCGCACCACCGTGGGCCTGCAACTGCGGCGCGACACCATCCGCGTGGGCCTGTTCGACAGCGTGGCCCGCAGCGCCACCGCCACCGTACGCGACGACGCCATCCGCCAAACCCAGGCCGGCCTGTACGCGCAAACCGCGCTGGAGCTGGCGCCCACCCTGAGGGCCGTGGTCGGCCTGCGGCTGGACCGCCTGCAGGCGCAGGTGGACGCCATCAGCCTGCCGGCCAATGGCGGCAGCGCTTCGGCCACGCAGGCCTCGCCCAAACTGGCCCTGGTGTGGACGGCCACCCCGCGCACCGAGCTGTTCTTCAACCTGGGGCGAGGATTTCACAGCAACGATGCACGCGGCATGACCGCCACGCTCGACCCGCGCAGCGGCGCTGCGGTGGACGCCGTGCCGGCGCTGGTGCCCCTCACTGGCGCCGAGATCGGCCTGCGCACCCAGGCCGTGGCCGGCTTGCAAAGCTCGGTGGCCCTGTGGGGCCTGCGCTCGGCATCCGAGCTGGTGTACGTGGGCGATGCCGGCGGCACCGAAGCCAGCCAGGGTAGCCACCGGCGCGGCATCGAGTTCAGCAACCGCTGGCAGCCCATGCCCTGGCTGCTGGTCGATGCCGACCTGGCCCTCAGCCGCGCCCGCCTGGACGACGGTAGCCGCATCCCCAATGCCATCGACCGCGTGGTCTCGCTGGCCGGCACCGTGCGCGATCTGCAGGGCTGGTCGGCCAGCCTGCAGTGGCGCCTGCGTGGCAGCGGCGCGCTGACCGAAGACAACAGCGTGCGGTCCAAGCCCGCCGCCACCGCCAACCTGCGCATCACCCGCGCCCTGGGCCCCAAGGCCAGCGTGACGCTGGACGTGTTCAACCTGTTCAACCGCCGGGTGGACGACATCCAGTACGTTTATGAATCGCAGCTTCCGGGCGAAGCCCAACCGGTGAGCGACCGCCACGTGCACCCGGGCGAGCCGCGCAGCCTGCGCCTGACCGTGCAAGCGAGTTTCTGACCATGCCCACCCACACTTCCCACCCCGGCGCAGCTGCCCTGCGCCCGGCCAGCGCCCTGGCCTGCACCCTCACCCTGCTGGCCCTGGCCTTGCCGGCCCGGGCGCACGACACCTGGTGGGCCGCCGAGCCCATCACCGAGCGGGGCGAGCTGGTGCTGGCCCTGGGCACCGGCAACCAGTTTCCGCGCTACGACAGCACGGTGCCGCTGCAGCATGTGGCGCGCTCGGGCTGCCTGGCAGACAACAGCGGCGACAACCCCGGCCGCAGCTTCGCCCTGCGCTGGATGGCCGACCGGCCCGATGCCCTGGTGCTGCGCACCACCCGGGCGGTGCCCGCCACGCAGTCGGTCAGCTGCTGGGCCCAGTTGCAACCATTGGAAGTGCGCATCGACAAGCCCGAAATCGTCACCGTCTACCTGGCCGAGATCCACGCCTCACCGGCCGTGCGCGAGCGCTGGGCCGACCTGTTGGCGCGCGGCGTGGCCTGGCAGGAAACCTACACCAAACATGCCCGCGCCGAGTTGTCCGCAACCTTGCCCGCAACCTTGCCCGCCGCAGCACCCCAAGCCGGCGCGGCCAGCGACCCGCCCGGCGGCGCGGCAGCCACACCGGCCATCCCCGGCCTGGGCATGGATGTGCGCATCGAATCGACCCGGCGCCCGCTGCGTGTGGGCGACACCCTGCGCGCCCAGGTGCTGCGCGACGGCCAGCCCCTGGCCGGCCAGGCAATGGAGTTGCGCAGCAACCTGAGCCCGGTGGGCCTGTGGCGCACGACCGACGCCCAGGGCCGCCTGGAGATCACCGTGCCGCTGGCCGCCCGCTGGCTGCTGCGCGGCGTCGACCTGCGCGCTTCGACACAGCAGGCTGACCAGTGGGACAGCCGCTTCGTGACGCTGGCCTTCGACGTGCTGCCGCGCTTGGCGCCGTGAGCCGCCGGACCTGTCGCCGAGCACTCAATCCCTTGCCTTGGCACGCCAACGCCGATAAAGGTTTGGCAATGGCTGCGCAGTCGGACCTGTGCAGGCAAGTCACGAGTTGCCGTCACCGGCCGGCATCCGCGCCGAATTGGTTACGCTGGAAAGCTGCAACTGGCGGGTTTCACACGCTCAGCGCCTGGCCAGCGCACGGTGATGGTCGCCCGCGCCTGCAGGTGCATCTCGATGCGCGATTCGGTGGGATTGAACCAAGCAACATGGCGCCAGCCGTGCGCTCCATCGCCCTGCTGCGCCTGCAGCCGGGCGAAGTGGTGCTGGACGCGGGCGCTGGCACGGGCCTGAGCTATGGGCCGCTGCTGCGACAGGTGGGCCCGCTCGGGCGGGTGCTGGCCTTCGAACAAAGCCCCGAGATGTTTGCCCAGGCCGAGCAGCGCCGCTTGCAACAGCAGGGGTCCAAGCTGTGGCACATCCAGGCGGCGGCCGAAACGGTGCCGCTGCCCGAGCTGGTGGATGTGGTGCTGTTCAACGATGTGCACGACATCAGCCGCAGCCCGCAGGCAGTGGCCAACATCCTGCGCCAGTGCAAACCGGGCGCGCGGGTGGCGATGGCGGGCATGAAGTTTTTTCCGTGCTGGACCGGCCCGCTCAACCTGCTGGACTGGCTGAAGGACCGCCCCTACAACGCACCCGCTGCCGACCTGTGGCAACCCCTGGGATTTGGTGCACGCCCGCTGCAACGGGTTCCAAAGACAATCCACCCAGGCTGGCATGGGCTACATCGCCCACGGCACGCTCACCCACCCGCCGCCATGACCGCTGCCCTGCACCCCCCCCCCCCCCCCCCCCCCCCATCCCACCCCCCCTCATGCCCTAATGGGGGGGCCGTTTGCCCCGGGGGGGGCCAAACCAAGGGCCTGGGG
>JANOAQ010000363.1:0-2252 GCA_031411195.1 Burkholderiaceae bacterium
ATGGCGCCGCGGTCGCCATCGGGCAAGACGGGCAGCGTCAACATGCCGGCCGCGCTCTTGGCGATGCAGCGGAAGGTGCCGATCAGGTTGATCTGGATGATGCGTTCGAAGTTGGCCGTGGGGAAGGCCTTGATCTCGCCCGTGGTCTTGTCGCGGCCAGCCGTCTTGATGGCGTTGCCCGTGCCGGCGCAGTTGACCAGGATGCGCTCTTGCCCAATGGCCGCACGCGATTTGACGAAGCCGGCGTCAACCGAGTCTTCCTTGGTCACGTCGACCAGGCAGAAAACGCCGCCCAGCTCGGCCGCCAGGGCCTCGCCGGCGGTGACGTTCAGGTCGAACAGCGCCACCTTGACACCCGAGGCGGCAAGCCGGCGGGCCGTGGCCGCGCCCAGGCCCGAGGCGCCACCGGTGACAACGGCTGAAATGGAAGAATCGAGTTTCATGGCAGGCAGGCAAAGAGTGGAGGTTAAGCCAGAACGCTACTTCGGGCGCCCCAGGCAGGCCATCGTCCGAATCGACGAAGTTTCCTGTCCCCGGCGTGCTGCCAGCCAGCCACAAGGCTGGTCCAGAATGTTGGCCATGCCCCCATCCCGCAACGCCGGCCCGGTGGCCCCGGTCACGGCCCTGGCGCCCGGGCCGCTGTCGTCCAAGCTCAACCCGCCGGCCACCACCGCCACCCAGGTGCCGCGCGATGCCGTGTGCCAGCGCATCGCCGAAGCCGGTGCGGTCAAGCTGGTGCTGGTGCGGGCGCCGGCCGGCTTCGGCAAGACCACCGCCATGGTGCAGGCGCGCGAGCGGCTGGTGGCGCGCGGCATCAACACCGCCTGGTTGACACTGGAGCGCACCGACAACGACGTGCCGCGCTTCCTGGCCTGCCTGGGCTCGGCCGTGGCGCAAATCGTGGCTGACGCGCCTCGCAGCGGCCTCGGCAGCGCATCGGGTAGCCCCGCAGTAGGTGCCCCATTGGCCGTGGTCGATGCCCTGGCCCGCCACGGCGCGCCCTTCGCCCTGTTTCTGGACGACTTCGAGCTCATCAGCGAGCCAGCCGTGCTGGGCCTGGTGCGCGAGATCATCGACCACCTGCCACGCCGCGGCCAACTGGTGCTGGGCTCACGCGGCCTGCCCGATCTGGGCCTGGGGCGCCTGCGCGCCGCCGGCCAGTTGCTGGAGATCGACACCGCGCAACTGCGCTTCACCCCGACCGAGACCCAGCGCTTTTTCGCCCTGCGGCGCTTGGGCGCACCCACCAGCGCGGCCGAACCGGCAGCGCCCATCGACGCGCGCCAGATCGACGACCTGCACCGCAAGACCGAAGGCTGGATCGCCGCGCTGTGGCTGGCCTCGATGGCGCTGGACGCGGTGATGGCCCGCCAGGGCAGTGTGGCCGGGTTCATTGCCCAGTTCTCGGGCAGCGACCGCGCGGTGGCTGAGTTTCTGGCCGAAGACGTGCTGGCCCGCCAAACCCCCGAAACACGCGACTTCCTGCTGCGCACCAGCATCCTGCGCCAGTTCAACGCCCCGCTCTGCCAGGCGCTGAACCCACGAAGTGACAGCGCCCGCGTGCTCGATGCGCTGGATGCGGCCCACCTCTTCATCACGCCGATTGCCCGCTCGGGCAGCACGGGCCTGACCAGTGAAGCCCGCGAGTGGCGCTACCACAGCCTGTTTGCCGATTTTCTGCGGGCCCGGCTGGCGCGCGAGCAGCCCGGCGAAATGGCCCGCCTGCACCTGGCCGCATCGGGCTGGTACGAGGCCGAAGGCCGGCCCGTGCCCGCCATCGACCATGCGATCGAAGGTGGCGACGCGCCACTGGCCATTGCACTGCTGTCGCTGCATGCGATGGATTTTCTGCAGCAGGGCCGCATGCGTTTGCTGGCGCGCTGGTTTGCCGCCCTGCCCGCAGCCGCCCTGGCCAGCCGGCCGCTGCTGCAGGTGGTGTCGCTGTGGGCCTGCACGTTGACACGCGGGCCCTGGGCCGCGATGGAGCAACTGCAACAGTCCGGCTGTGCCACCAGCACCGACCCGGCGGTGCGCGCCCATGTGGATGCCCTGCAACCGATGCTGCTGGCCATGATGGACCGGGTGGAAGAGGCCAACACCATCGGGCGCGAGCACCTGGCCCGCGTGCCCACTGGCCAGCCCTTTGCCGATGGCGTGCTGTGCAATGCCATGGCCCATGTGTTGAGCGTGCTGGGCGAGCGTGAACAAGCCCAGCGCCTGCTGGATGCCGCACGGCGCGGCCAGCAGGGCGA
>JANOAQ010000364.1:0-6607 GCA_031411195.1 Burkholderiaceae bacterium
GGTCGTCCAGGATGAAGAAGGCGCCGAGCATGGCGGCAAGACCGGTGAGCACGATCGGCTGGGCGCGGGTGCTGGCGGAACGCACCACGGCCTGTTTGAAGGGCACGCCTTCGCGCACCTGCAGGTTGATGAAGTCGACCAGCAGGATCGAATTGCGCACGATGATGCCGGCCAGTGCGATCATGCCGATCATGCTGGTGGCCGTGTACTGGGCGCCGAGCAAGGCGTGGCCCGGCATCACGCCGACGATGGTGAGCGGGATCGGCGCCATGATGATCAGGGGCGTCAGATAACTGCGAAACTGCGCGACCACCAGCAGGTAGATCAGGATCAGGCCCACGCCGTAGGCGGCGCCCATGTCGCGAAAGGTCTCGTAGGTGATCTGCCACTCGCCATCCCACTTGACCGCGTATTCGCGGAAAGTATCGGCGGGTTGGTGTATCCAGTACTCGCCCAGCGCGTGGGTCTTGTCCAGCGCGGCCAACTTGGGGCGGATGGCGAACAGGCCGTAGAGCGGCGAGTCGGGCAGGCCTGTGATGACCGCCGCACCCCCCGCCACACCCCCCGCACCCATTCCCCCCGCGCCCACATCGCCAAACACATAACTCACACCCTGCAGGTCCTTGGTGAACAGCGGCTTGTCGATCACGCCGCGTTCGACCCGCACCAATTCGCCCAGCGGCACCAGTTGGCCATTGGCCGCGCGCAGCGGCAGGGCCAGCAGGGCATCGAGCCCCACCTGGGCTTCACGCGGCAGCTGCAGGCGCACGGGGGTGGGGTACTTGGCCTGGCCGTCGTGCAGCCAGGCGGCATCGGTGCCCGACAGGGCGGCCTGCACCGTCTGCGCCACCACGGCCACCGGGATGCCCAGCGATTCAGCCCGCTGGCGCTGCACCCGCAAGAAGCTGCGCGGCGCATCGGCCAACAGCGTCGTGTCGGTGCCCACGATGCCGGGCGTCTGGCCGAAGGCCTGGGCCACCTGGGCGGCCACGCGCTGGCGCCCGGCTTCGTCGGGGCCATAGACCTCGGCCACCAGCGGGCTCTGCACCGGCGGGCCGGGCGGCACTTCCACCAGCTTGAGCCTGGCGCCGTGGGTGGCGGCGATCCTTTCCAGCGCCGGGCGCAGGCGCTGGGCGATGGCGTGGCTCTTCTCGTGGCGGTGGGCCTTGTCGACCAGGTTGACCTGAAGATCACCTTGGTTCGCATCGGCGCGCAGGTAGTACTGGCGCACCAGGCCGTTGAAGGTGATGGGGCTGGCGGTGCCGGCGTAGCCTTGCAGATCCCGCACCTCGGGCTGCTGCGAGAGGAAAGCCGACAGGTCTTGCAGGGCGGCGGCGGTGCCCTCCAGCGGCGTGCCGGCGGGCATGTCGACCACCAGCTGAAACTCGCTCTTGTTGTCGAAGGGCAGCATCTTCAGCACCACGCCCACCGCCGATTGCGGCACGGCGGCCAGCGCCACCGACAGCAGCGTGGCCACGGCGATACCGCCGGCCAGCAGCCAGCGCCGGCGCGCACTGGCCAGAAAGGGCCCCAGCACGCGCTGGAAGAAGCGGCCCAGCTTGCCCGGGGGCATGCCCGTCTGTGCGCCGCTCTGTGCGTCGCTCTGTGCACCAGTCTGTGCGCCCGTCGCTGCCCCATCCGCGCCATCCGCGCCATGCGCCGTGCCGCCATGGCCCGCCGGCAGCGGCTTCATCAGCTTGAGCGCCAGCCAGGGCGTGACGGTGAAGGCAATCGCCAGCGACAGCGCCATGCCCAGGCTGCTGTTGATGGGGATGGGGCTCATGTAGGGCCCCATCAGCCCGCTGACGAAGGCCATGGGCAGCAGCGCGGCAATCACCGTCAGCGTGGCCAGGATGGTGGGGCCGCCCACTTCATCGACCGCAGCGGGGATGATGGCGCGCAGCGGGCGGTCGGGCGTCAAGGCCTGGTGGCGGTGGATGTTCTCGACCACCACGATGGCGTCGTCCACCAGGATGCCGATGGAGAAGATCAGCGCAAACAGGCTCACCCGGTTGAGCGTGAAGCCCCAGGCCCAGCTGGCAAACAGCGTGGCCGTGAGCGTGAGGATGACGGCCGCGCCAACGATCACCGCCTCGCGCCGGCCCAGGGCCAGGCCCACCAGCACGATGACCGAGCCAGTGGCAAAGGCCAGCTTCTGGATCAGCTTGTTGGCCTTCTCGGCGGCGGTTTCGCCGTAGTCGCGGGTGATGGTGGCGCGCACGCCGTCGGGAATGACGGTGTTTTGCAGCGCGTCCAGCCGCGCCCGGGCGCCGCGCGACACGTCCACCGCGTTGGTGCCGGGCTGCTTGGTCAGTGTCAAGGTGACGGCGGGGTAGACCTGGCCAGTGGCGTTCGGGGCGCTGGCGCTGGCGCTGGCACTGGCACTGGCAGCCGGCGCCTCGCCCGCACCGGGCGTGAACCACACATAGCGCTGGGCCTGCGCGGCGCCCAGCTGCACGTCGGCCACTTCACGCAGGTAGACCGGGCGGTCGTTGCTCACGCCCACCACCAGGTCGCCCACCTCGTCGGCCGAGCGCAGGAACTCGCCGATCTGCACCGCCAGCATCTGCGCCGCGCCGCCGGGGCCGGGCTGGGCATCGAGCACCGCGCCGGCCGGCAGGCCCAGGTTGGCGGCGGCCACGGTCGCCTTCAGGCGCAGCACATCCACGCCACGCTCGCGCAGACGAGTGGGGTTCAGGGTGACTTGCACCACCTGGCCGGGGCCGCCGATGGTGGCCACCTCGCGCGCGCCGGGCACACGCTTGAGTTCGGCCTCCAGCGTGTGGGCCACACGCTCAAGGTCGAGTGCGCTGCGCCCGTCTTGCGCCCACAGCGTGATGCCCAGCACCGGCACGTCGTCGATGCCCATGGGGCGCACCACGGGCGGCAGCGTGCCCAGGCCAGCCGGCAGCCAGTTCTGGTGGGCGTTGAGCACGTCGTACAGGCGCACCAGCGCTTCGGTGCGCGGCACGCCCACCTTGAACTGCACCGTCAACACCGCCATGCCGGGCCGCGCCACCGAATAGGTGTGCTCGATGCCGGCGATCTGCCCCAGCACCTGCTCGGCCGGGCGCGCCACCATGGCCTGCACATCGGCGCTGCTGGCACCCGGAAAGGCGATCAGCACATTGGCCATCGTCACGTTGATCTGCGGCTCTTCCTCGCGCGGGGTGACGAGCACCGCAAACAGGCCCAGCAGCAGCGCCACGATGGCCAGCAGCGGGGTGAGTGCATTGGCTTGAAAGCTGCGCGCCAGGCGGCCGGCCACGCCCAGCGGGGCCTCGGACGCGGCCACCGGTGCAGGTGCGGGCGGCTGCACAGGCGTGTGCACGGGTGTGTGCAGGTCGGCGCTGTCTTGGGTGGGGTTCATCGCGGCGCTTGAATCACGTTCACTTGGCCGGCACGGCGTCGGCCAGGCCGGCGGCGGTGGCATCCAGTGCAAAGCGGTCGCCCGGCTTCAGGCCGGCCAGCACCTCGGTGCCGGCGGCGCCCCGGCTGGCACCGGTGCGCACGGCGCGCAGCACGAAGCGCTGGCCTTGCACCAGGTAGACGGCAGTCAGCTCACCGCGGCGCAGCACGGCGGTGGTGGGCAGCACCAGGGGCGCGGCGTTGGCCGGGTTGGCCGGCGCCGGGGCTTGAAAGTGCACGCGCACCGCCTGGCCGGGCAGCGGTGCAAGGCCAACATCGGTGGGTGCGGCGGCCGGCAGGTCGAGCCGCCATTCCACGGTTTGCGACACCGCATCGGCGCCGGGCAGCAAGCTGCGGCTGGTGGGCACCACGCGGCGGCCGTCGGCCAGCTCCACCTGCACGCTGCTGGCGCTGCGCGCGGCCGCGGCCATCGATGCGGGCACATGAACCACCGCGCGCAAGGCGCCGGGGGCGTAGACGGTGGCGATGGCACGTCCGGGCGCGGCCAAGTCGCCGGCCTCCAGGTGGGTGGCCAGCACCACCGCGTCGAACGGCGCGGTGACGGTGGCGAAACCCCGCTGCAGCGCGGCCTGGCTGCGGCCGGCCTGGGCCTGCTGCACGCCCGATTGCGCGGCCTTGAAGGCGGTTTCGGCCTGGTCGAGTGCAGCCTGGCTGACGAAGCCCTGGCCGCGCAATGCCCGCGTGCGCTCGGCGGCCAGGCGGGCGTTTTGCGCTTCGGCGCTGGCCTGGGCCACGGCGGCGTCGCTGCGCAGCAGGCCGGCCTGGGCTTCACGCTCGTCCACCCGGGCGATGGTCTGGCCGGCGCGTACCCGGTCGCCCGGTTTGACCAGCAGGCTGAGCACATTGCCGCCCGTCTGCGCGGCCAGCGTGGCCTGGCGCAGCGGTTGCAGGTTGCCGTCGAGCAGCAGCGCACCGCCGGCCGTGCCCGTCTGGGCCACGGCGGTGGCCACGGGTGCCGCCTGGGTGGTTTGGATGCCGGTTGCGGCCAGCCAAGCCAGGGTGAACAGGGCAATGAACTGGGCAGACAACGGGGTGATCGCATGGGCCATGCCGCCATCTTACTGCATACCCTGTAGGGTATGCAGATGCAGCGCCTGAAGCAGGGTTGCGCGGCTATCATCCGGGCCCGAGGAGACCGCCGCCGCCATGCCCTGCCATCCCTTGAAACGCCTGCCGCCTGGTGCCCTGGTGGCGGTGGTCGCACCCGCCGGGCCGGCCGATGCGCAGCGGGTGGCAGCGGTGCCGGCGCTGATCGAAGCGCAGGGTTGGCGCGCACGGGTCTACCCCGGCTGCCACCAGCGCACCGGCTTTCTGGCCGGGCCCGATGCACAGCGCGCTGCTGATCTGCAGGCCGCCCTCGACGACCCGCAGGTCGACGCCATCTGGTGCCTGCGCGGTGGTTACGGCAGCGGCCGCTTGCTGGGCCGCATCACCTTGCCGGCGCAGCCCAAGCTGCTGATCGGCTACAGCGACATCACCGCCCTGCATGCCCTGCTCGACCGGGCCGGCTGGCTGGCCCTGCACGCGCCCATGCCCGCATCCGACCTGCTGCTGCCCGGCCACGAGGCCGATGCCCAGGCGCTGTTCGCCCTGCTGCGCCACGGCCTGCCGGCGGGCACGGTATGGGCGCCGCCGCTGGCCACGCCGGCGCTGCGCTGCCCGGGCCGCGCCCAGGGACGGCTGCTGGGCGGCAACCTCAGCCTGCTGGCCGCGCTGTGTGGCACGCCCTGGCAGCCGCGGGCCGATGGCCGCCTGCTCTTCATCGAGGATGTGAGCGAATCGCTCTACCGGGTCGACCGCATGCTGTGGCAGCTGGCCCAGGCCGGTGTGCTGGGCGCGGCCGCCGGTTTCTTGCTGGGCAGCTTCACCGAAGCCGAAGACCCGCTGCCCGTCCTGCAAGACCACCTGGCCGGCCTGGGCAAGCCGGTGCTGGGGGGCTGGCCTGCCGGCCACGGCACACCCAACCGCGCCCTGCCGATGGGCGCGCTTGCCACGCTGGATGCAGAGGCCGGCAGCTTGCGTCTGGACCAGGACGTGCTGGTCTGAAGCGGCCGCCCCAAGGCGGCTGAGCGCCCCCTCGGGGGGCAGGCGCGAAGCGACGTGGGGGTTGAAATCTCAGGCCGGTACGTGGTCCAAGGCCGCGCTGATGGCGGCCAGCATCGCTTCGAGCTGGTCGGCCAGGGCCTGAACCTCGCCTGGCGCCAGGGGTTCTTCGTTCAACAGGTCGGCGGCCTGCTGGTGGCCGCGCAGGCCCGCCTCCACCCGAGCGGCCTGTGCCGCCAGGGCTTGGGCGCCCACGGCCCCGGCCACGCTTTTCAGGCCGTGGCAGATGCCGGCGATCTCGTCGGCGCCGCCGGCCAGGGATGCCGCGCGCAGGCGCTGCACATCGGCGCCGTGGTGCTCGACAAAGCGGTGCAGCACCCTTCGGTAGACGGTGGGCCGGCCGCCCACCAGGCGCAGGCCCACGGCGGTGGCCAGCCCGGGCACGGCGTCCAGCGCTTCGGTGGGCGCCACCGGTGCGGGCGGCAAGGCCGCCGGCGCGGGCGGCCGGGGGCTGCCCGGCGTGGTGGGTGCAGGTGGCAGACAGCGCAGCAGCGCGGCGTACAGGTTGTCGGGCTCCACCGGCTTGGTGACGAAGTCACTCATGCCAGCGGCCAGGCAGGCCTCGCGGTCTTCGGTCATGGCACCGGCCGTCATGGCCAGGATGGGCATGTCCAAGCGCCCCGGCATGGCCCGGATGGCGCGGGTGGCGCCCAGTCCGTCCAGGTGGGGCATCTGCACATCCATCAGCACCAGGTCATAGCGCAGGGCGCGCACGCGCTCCAAGGCCTGCAGCCCGTCGCTGGCCAGGTCGGCATGCAGGCCGACGTCTTCCAGCAACTGCAGCGCCACCTCCTGGTTCAGCGCGTTGTCTTCCACCAGCAGCAGGCGGCAGCCCTGGCGGTCGCGCAGCAGGATGTCAAAGCCGGGCCGCGCGCCCCGCAGGTCGGCGGTCGGGGTCTTGGTGCTCAGCAGTGTGGCCAGCACCTGTTGCAGTTCATTGAGCACGATGGGCTTGTCGAGCACGCGGCTCAGCCCGCTGCCGTGCACCAGGTGGTCGGGCAGTTGCGGACCGAAGGCGGTGATCATCAGGTGCAGGGGGCGGCGCAACAGCGGCAGGGCCTGCAGCCGCCGCACG
>JANOAQ010000365.1:0-3346 GCA_031411195.1 Burkholderiaceae bacterium
GCACCCTGGGTTGATCTGACATTGCAGCACCTGCCTGCGCCCACGCCCGGCGAGGCCATGCTCAGCGCGGCCTGGGCCGGTGATTGCGCAGCGCGCTACCTGGCGGGGGGCGATGCGGCGCAGCCGCTGGTGTCGCCTATCCACGCCGATCTGCGCGGCCTGCCGCCGGTCTTCATGCAACTGGGCACCGACGACCTGCTGCATGCCGAAGGCCAACGCCTGCACACCGCCCTGCAGCAGGCCAGTGTGGCGGTGCAGTGCGAGGTGGTGCAGAACCGCTGGCATGTGTTCCAGCTGCATGCCGGCGCGCTGCCCTGTGCCGATGCCGCGCTGCAGCGCGCGGGTGAGTTTCTTGGCGGGCAGGTGGATGCCGCTGCGGCCGCCACCACGCCGGCCGATGCGGTGCAAGACCACACGGTGGTCATCCTGGGCGGTGGCATGTCGGGCCTGTGCATGGCGGTGCAGTTGAAAAGGGCCGGCAAGCACGACTTCGTGGTGCTCGAGCAATCGCCCGGCCTGGGCGGCACCTGGTGGGACAACACCTACCCCGGCGCCCAGGTAGACGTGCCCGCGCCGCTGTATTCCTTCAGCTTTGCGCCCAACCCACGCTGGCGTCGGCGCTTTGCGTCGGCGCCCGAGATCCAGTCCTACATGCGCGGCGTGGCGCAGCGTTCGGGCGTGCTGCCGCACATGCGCTTTGGCACCCGGCTGGCCGATGCGCGCTTCGACGAGGCCACTGGCCACTGGCACTTCAGCACCGCCGATGGTCGGCGGCTGCGCTCGCGCTTTTTCGTCTGCAGCACCGGGCCGCTGAGCCAGGCGCGCTGGCCCGACATTCCAGGGCTGGCCAGTTTTGCCGGCCCGCGCCTGCACTCGGCCCGCTGGGACCACGGCGTCAGCCTGCAAGGCCAGCGTGTGGCGGTGATCGGCACCGGCTCGACCGCGTCGCAACTGATCCCGCCGATTGCGGCGCAGGCGGCGCAGTTGCACGTCTTTCAACGCACCGCCAACTGGGTGCTGCCTCGGCTGGACCGGCGCTACAACGCCATCGACCGCGTGCTGGCCCAGCTGCCGCCGTATGCCGCGCTGGTGCGCGGCTTCTGGTACCGGCTGCTGGAGATCGGCCGCCAGGGCTTCGACGAAGGCCGTTTCATGCGCGGGCGCATGCTGGCCGAGGCCGCGCGCCACCTGCGCCGCCAGGTGCCCGATGCCGCCTTGCGCCAGGCACTGACCCCGCCCTACCCGCTGGGCTGCAAGCGCCTGATCTACAGCAACGATTACCTGGCCGCCTTCACCCGGCCCAACACCGAGTTGGTGACCACCGCCATCACGCGCATCACGCCCACCGGCATCGTCACCGCCGATGGGCGTGAGCGGGCGGTGGACGCGCTGGTGTGCGCCACCGGCTTTGACACGGTGCAATTGCTGTCGGGCATCAACGTCACGGGCCTGGGCGGGCGCACCCTGCGCCAGGCCTGGGCCAACGGGCCCGAGGCCTGGCATGGTTTGACGGTGGCGGGCTTTCCCAACCTGTTCATGATGCTGGGCCCCAACACCGCCACCGGCCACACCAGCACGCTGCTCTACATCGAGCCGGGCGTGCGCTACGCCATCGCCTGCATGCAGCAGGTGCTGGGCACCGGCCAGCGCTGGCTCGACATCCGGCCCGAGGTGTTTCGCGCCCACAACGACGGCCTGCAAGCCCGGCTGGGCACATCGGTATGGACCACCTGCCGCAGCTGGTACCGCACCGAAGGCGGCAAGGTGGTGGCCCTGTGGCCGGGTTACACCGCCGAGTACCAGCAGGCCATCGCCCAGCCGAACTTTGCCGACTACGCCTTCGGCTGATTGGCCGTCGAAGCTGCGCCCGCACCCGCATCCGCACCCGCGCCCGCAGCCCAGGCCACCGCAATGGCCGCCGCCAACCGGGCGTTGTGCTTGACCAGCGCGATGTTGGCCACCAGGCTGTGGCCGCCGGTCAGCTCGTTCACCCGGCCCAGCAGGTAGGGCGTGGTGGCCTTGCCGGTGATGCCTTGCGCCTGCGCATCGGCCAGGGCCTGGGCGATGGCTGCATCGATGACCGCGCGCGGCACCGCATGCTCGGCGGGCACCGGGTTGGCCACCACCAGGCCGCCGCGCAGACCCAGCGTCCATTTGGCGCGCATGGCCCGCGCTACGGCGGCGGCATCGTCCAGCCGGTAGTCCACCTCAAAGCCGCTGTCGCGGGTGAAGAAGGCGGGCAGGGCGTCGGTGCCGAAGCCGATCACCGGCACGCCGTGCGTTTCCAGGTACTCCAGTGTCAGGCCCAGGTCGAGGATGCTCTTGGCGCCGGCGCACACCACGGCCACATCGGTGCGGGCCAGCTCCTGCAGGTCGGCCGAGATGTCGAAGCTGGTCTCGGCGCCGCGGTGCACACCGCCGATGCCGCCGGTGGCAAACACCCGGATGCCGGCCATCGCGGCGACGATCATCGTGGCGGCCACGGTGGTGGCGCCCAGGCCGTCGGAGCGTCGGCCGTCCCCGCCCGTGCGCTGCGCGCAGCCGGCCAGCAGAAAGGGCAGGTCACGCCGGCTGGCCTTGGTGACAGCCGGCCCGGCGCGGCCCAGCCGCTCGATCTGATCGGCCGACAGCCCCGCACACAACCGGCCGTCGATCACCGCGACGGTGGCCGGCACGGCGCCGTGGGCGCGCACCTCGGCCTCGACGGCCAGCGCGGTTGCCACGTTCTGCGGCCAGGGCATGCCGTGGCTGATGATGGTGGACTCCAGCGCCACCACCGGCCAGCCATCGGCCAGCGCGGCGGCAACTTCGGGGGCAGTGTGCAGCAGCGGCTGGGCCGCTGGCCCGCGCGGGCTCAAGCGCCGCTCAAGGGCAGACCGGCGCGACCAGGCAGCCCGGGCAGGCCAGGTTCTGCCACGCGCTGTGCGGGTTGCGGTCGGGCCCGTCTTCATGGCCACGGTCATCACCGGCGCCGCCGCCCTTTTTCAGCAGCGCCGCCGTCCAGTCGCTGAAGGGCACGCCAGCCGATGCCTCGGTGTAGAAATTAGCGCTGCGCAGGATGGTGTGGTAGGTGCCCGCGGCCAGGTAGTGACGATAGTTGGGCGCCGCCGCGGCGGCTGAAGACAGCGAGGCCAGCGCGTCCTTGTTCCAGCTGGCGGCCACACCGCCGCTGGGGCAGGACGGCAGCGCCGGGTTGGTCTGCAGCGAGACGCCGTAGAACTGGATCTGCACCAGGTCGAAGGTGGTCGTGAACTGGCCCACCCGCACGTCGGGCAGCGCCAGCGCAGCGGTGCGCAGGATGCTGGGCGAAGCGACCAGGTTCACGTCGTTGCCAAACACCCAGCGC
>JANOAQ010000366.1:0-2567 GCA_031411195.1 Burkholderiaceae bacterium
AAGCGGCCGCTGGCCGTGCCCTGGCTGGCGGTGGCGGGGTCGAAGAAGCCGGCGAAGTTCAGGCCCATCTGCAGGCCGATCAGCTCGCCACCCATTTCAACCGCTGCGAACACCACCCGCACGGCAAAGCCCAGGGTGACGCCGATCAGCAGCTGCTGCACGACGACCAGCAGCGCCAGTGGTGAATCCAGGGCGATCACCGGCATGGCCGGCAAGGAAGGCTGGGCGGCGAGGGTGATGAAGAGCGCAAAGCCCACCTTCACCCGCATCGGCACCGCGCGCTGGCTGAACACCGGCAAGCTGCCCAGCAGCGCAAGAGTGCGCAGGAACGGCCACAGCACCGGGCTCAGCCAGGCGAGGATCTGACTCTCGGTCAGGTTGATCATGGCGCGGCGCGGCGCGGGCAACTCATCCAACCGCCGTCGGTATGGCCAGCAGCGTGCGCTGGACGTATTCCACCAGCATGGTCAGCATCCACGGCCCGGCAATCGCCAGCACCGCCACGGCGGCCACCACCTTGGGCACGAAGCTGAGCGTGGCCTCGTTGATCTGGGTGGCGGCCTGGAAGACGCTGACCACCAGGCCCACCACCAGCACCGCCAGCAGCACGGGCGCTGACACCAGCAGCAGCATGTACAGGCCCTCCTGGCCCAGGTGAAACGCTTGTTGACTGTCCATGGCGCGACCCTCAGGTGTTGAAGCTGGCGGCCAATGAACCGAGCAACAGGTTCCAGCCATCGGCCAGCACGAAGAGCATCAGCTTGAAAGGCAGGCTCACCAGCACCGGGCTGAGCATCATCATGCCCAGGCTCATCAGCACGCTGGCCACGATCATGTCGATGATGAGGAAGGGGATGAAGATCATGAAGCCGATCTGGAAAGCGCTCTTCAGTTCACTGGCCACGAAGGCGGGCACCAGCACCGAGAAGGGCATCTCCTCGTTCTTCACCTTGGCGTCCACCTTGGCCAGCTTGGCAAACAGCTGCAGGTCGCCGTGGCGGGTTTGTTTGAGCATGAATTCGCGCATGGGCTTGGCGCCCCGCGCGGCCGCCTCGTTCAGGTCGATCTGCTGGGCCGAGTAGGGCGCCCAGGCTTCGGTGTACACCTTGTCCAGCGTGGGCGACATGACGAAGAAGGTGAGGAACAGGCTCATGCCCACGATCACCTGGTTGGGCGGCGCGGCCTGGGTGCCCAGGGCCTGGCGCAGCAGGCTGAGCACGATGACGATGCGGGTGAAGCCGGTCATCATCAGCACCACCGCCGGCAGGAAACTCAGCGCAGTGAAGAACACCAGCGTCTGGATGGGCACCGAATAGGCGGTACTGCCACCGGCCTGGCCCACCAGCAGCGGCAAGCCGGGTCCACCAGCCTGCGATTGCGCTAAAGCCGCTGCAGAGCCAGCCGACAACACCGACAAGCCCAGGATGCGCAGTGCGCGCCAGGCAGCGGGTGAAAAAAAGGCAAGGCGGTCAGCGCGCATCGGTGGGCTCGGTCGCAGGATTGCTGGCGCGCTGCTGGCGCTGCAGCAACTGGGCAAACAGGGGCAGCGGTGTGGCCGCAGCGTTGGGCACCTCGGCCTGTGGCGGCAGGGTGTGCAAGGTGTTGATGCCGGCGGGCGACACGCCCAGCACCAGCCAGCGGCGCTCGTCGCCGCGGCCCACCTCGACCGTGACGATTCGCTGGTTGGGCGACAGCGGCAGCGCACCCACCACCCGCATCAGGCCGGCGCTGCCACCGCCGCCCAGCGGCGTACGCTTGAGCAGCCACAGCGCCAGCGGGATCAGGGCCAGCACCAGCACGAAGGCCGCCAGCGGGCCGAGAAAATTCGTCGTACTCATGGTGAGACGCGCCGCGCTGAAAGTGCGGCGAACGAGGAAAGCGGCAGCCGCGGAACCGGCCTTGCCGGGCCGCTGGGTGCGCGCCCCTGGGGGGCAAGGCCGGACACCGGACAGCACCTGCGTGCTGGCTGGTGCCTGCCGCGCCGGCCAGCCTCTGGCTGGCCGTGGAATGCGCCGAAGGCGCTTCGGGGGGGGGTCATTTCCTGCTGAGCCGGCGCATGCGCTCGCTGGGGGTGACGATGTCCGTCAGGCGGATGCCGAACTTGTCGTTGACCACCACCACCTCCCCCTGGGCGATCAGGTAGCCATTGACCAGCACGTCCATCGGCTCACCGGCCAGGGCCTCCAGTTCGACCACCGAGCCTTGGGCCAATTGCAGGATGTGCTTGATCGGGATGCGGGTGCGGCCCAGTTCCACCGTCAGCTGGACAGGGATGTCCAGGATCATGTTCAGGTCGTTGCCCGGCGCTAGGCTGCCTGCCGGGGCCGCGTTGAAGTTGGTGAACGAGGCCGCCGCCACCGATTCCAGCGGGTTGGTCACCTCGCTGGCCTGCTCGGGCTTGGTCTCGTTCAGTGCGGCGGCCCATTCGGCGGCCATGCGGTCCTCTTCGGACATCGCAGCGTTGTCGTCACTCATGGTCTGCTCCCAACCAGCCCGCGTCGGGGCCGGTCAACAGTCGGTCGATCTTGATGGCGTAGCGGCCATTGGAGGTGCCGTAGTGCGCGTCG
>JANOAQ010000367.1:0-3920 GCA_031411195.1 Burkholderiaceae bacterium
GGTCCCGCGCCAGCGTCAGCCGAACACAGAAGCCCCACCGTCCCAGGAGCAGATGATCTTGACACTGCATACCCGTTTCCCTGTCCAGTGTTCGGTGAGTCGCTACCAATGGCTGCGGCCTGCCACTGCCGCGACATGCGCGTTGATGTTGCTGGTGGGCGCCGATGCCGTGCCGGCGCAGACCTGCCCCCTCAGCCCGGTGGCCACCGCCACGCTGCCAGCCGTGTTGGCCCCGGCGGCGGTGAGTCGGCGCACCCAGCCCGATGCCGTGGTGTTCACGTCCAAGGCCGACCGTGACGACGACGGCGCGCCCACGGCCTACCACCGGGGCCTGCAGGACGACCGGCCCGACCCGGGGCTGGACCACATCTGTGTTGGCGGCTCGGTGCTGGAGCTCGCCGACGGCCGCCTGCGTGATCGTTATGGCAAGGGTGGTTCGATCGGCCAGTTGGGAGGTGTCGACCCCAAGACCGGCGTGGGCCGAAGCCAACTGTGCAAACGCGACTACATCGCGCTGCGCGACGCCGGATTCCCGGCCTGCGGCCCGGGTCAGCTGTGCATGATCTGGTACGGCATCGCCGCGCAGAAGCGGGCCTGTGGTCATGCCAGCGGCTTTGGCGGCGCCGACGATCCCCGCTGTGGCACGCCAATCCGCCAGTTGGACGCCCAAGGGCAGCCCACCGACTACTACCTGACCACCACGGCGCTTCGTCGCCAGGGCGCGCCCGGCGACACCCGCAACCAGGCTGACTATGTCGACGCTGCACAGGTGCCGTATGTGGTGATGCCCGGCGGCGTGAAGCTGCCGGTGGCCACACCCTGGGCAACGGGTGACCTGGCGGTGCTGGTCTGGAAGGGTCGCACCGTGTACGCCGTGGTGGGCGACACCGGGCCGGCTGGCAAGCTGGGCGAGGTCTCGCGTGCGGCCTTGAAGGGCTTGCGCAACGGTGGCATCGCTGCGCTACCGCCGGAGGACCCGGTGACCACGCTGGTCTTCCCCGGCACCGCAGGCCAGCTGCAGGGCCGTTGGCCCTTGACTGCGGCCGCCATTGCCGTGGAAGGCCGCAAGCTGGTGCAAGCCGCCGGCGGCGCGGCGGCGCTGGCCCGCTGCCCCGGGCTGACGGGCCTGCAATAGACGGCAGCGGGCCCGGACCGGCCAGGCATGAAAAAACCCGGGCCAGGCCCGGGTTGTTCGTGGCCCGGGCTTTCGCCCGGACGGTGTGTGGCCGATCAGTGGCCCGAAGCGCTCGAGGCACCCAGGCCGGTTTCAGAGCGCACCTGCTGGGCTTCGAAGAGTTCGCGCTCCTTGGCCGCCTGCGGGCTGCGGTCGAGCACGCTGAACAGCCAGATGCCGGCAAAGCCGATGCTCATCGAGAACAGCGCCGGCGAGGTGTAGGGGAACCAGGCCGAGCCCTTGGGGTTGCCCAGAGTCACTTCCCAGACCGACGGTGACACGATGGTCAGGCCTACCGACGAGATCAAACCCAGGAAACCGCCGATCACTGCACCCTTGGTGGTGCAGTCCTTCCACAGCACGCTCATGAAGAGCACCGGAAAGTTGGCCGATGCAGCGATGGCGAAGGCCAGGCTCACCATGAAGGCAATGTTCTGCTTCTCGAACAAGATACCCAGCGTGACGGCCAGCGCGCCCAGGCACAAGGTGGTGATGCGCGAGACCTTCAGCTCGGCCGAGCTGTCGGCATGGCCCTTCTTGATCAGCGTGGCGTAGATGTCGTGCAAAACCGCCGAGGCACCGCTGAGCGTGAGGCCAGCCACCACTGCCAGGATGGTGGCAAAGGCCACGGCCGAGATGAAGCCGTAGAACACATTGCCGCCCACCGCCTTGGCCACCAGCACCGCCGCCATGTTGGCCGTGCCGGCGCCACCCTTGATGACGCCCTTGGCGACATCGGCGTACTCGGGGTTGGTAAGCACCAGGGTGATGGCACCGAAGCCGATGATGAAGATCAGCACGTAGAAATAGCCGATCCACGTGGTCGCCCAGAACACCGACTTGCGCGCTTCCTTGGCATCGGGCACGGTAAAGAAGCGCATCAGGATGTGCGGCAGGCCGGCCGTGCCGAACATCAACGCCATGCCGAAGCTGATGGCCGAGATCGGGTCCTTGATGAAGCCGCCCGGGCCCATCAGCGCCAGACCGATGGCATTGGCCTCTTCGGGTGTCTTGCCGCCGTTCTGCGCGATCTGCGCCTTGACCTGCACACCCTTGGCAAACAGCGCCTCGGGCGAGAAGCCGAACTGCGCCATCACCATGATGGCCATGAAGGTGACACCGGCCAGCAGCAAACAGGCCTTGATGATCTGCACCCAGGTGGTGGCCGTCATGCCGCCGAACAGCACGTAGATCATCATCAGCGCGCCGACGATGACCACCGCCATCCAGTACTCCAGGCCGAACAGCAGCTTGATCAGCTGGCCCGCGCCCACCATCTGGGCGATCAGGTAGAAGGCCACCACCACCAGCGTGCCGCTGGCGGCAAAGGCGCGGATCGGCCCCGGCTTGAAGCGGTAGCCGGCCACGTCGGCAAAGGTGAACTTGCCCAGGTTGCGCAGGCGCTCGGCCATCAGGAAGGTGATCACCGGCCAGCCCACCAGGAAGCCGATGGAGTAGATCAGGCCGTCATAGCCCGAGGCCATCACCGCGGCGGAAATGCCCAGGAAGGACGCGGCCGACATGTAGTCGCCGGCGATCGCCAGGCCGTTCTGGAAGCCGGTGATGCCACCGCCGCCGGTGTAGAAGTCGGCCGCGCTCTTGGTCTTGGCGGCGGCCCACTTGGTGATCCACAGCGTGCCGGCCACGAAGGCACCGAACATCGCAATGGCGGTCCAGTTGGTGGCCTGCTTGGCGGCCTGGCCCACGTCGGCACCTGCGGCCACGGCCGCGCCGGCGGCCAGCAGGGCCAGCAAGGCACCCAGCAGTTGATGGGTGCGCTTCATTTGGCCACGTCCTCGAGGATTTCACGCGTCAGCTGGTCGAACTCGCCATTGGCGCGCCGCACGTAGATGCCGGTGATGATGATGGTGAAGATGATCACGCCCATGCCGATGGGCACACCCAGGCTGGTGACACCCGCGCCCAGCGGCTGGGCCAGGAAGGGCTTGTTCCAGGCGATCAGCGCGATGTAGCCGTAATAGACGACCATCATCAGCAGCGTCAGCCACCAACCGAAGGAACTGCGCTTGCGCTTGAGTTCCAGGTATTTGGGATTGGCCCGGATGCGGGCCACCACGTTGTCGCTCATCGCGTTGCTCCTTCAGAGTTTGGAGCAGTGTGCGCGTTGAGACTGACCGGGCTCTGACCCGGCACTGACGCGGCACTGACGGTGTGCCGCTCAGTCTGGGCGCTGGGCGGCCTGCCGGCCGCGCAGGTTCAATGCGATGCGGCCGAGGCCGCCGGCGCAGCGGTCTGGCTGTGCCCGCCGCTCACGTCATGGGTTTCGCCGCCCATGTTGACGTCGCCGCCGGCCTTCTTCAGCACGAACAGCCCCACGGCTGCGAAGACGATGAATGCCACCAGAAGTTTCCACATGGTTGAAGGCTCCTTTTGCTTGTTGAATGGAGAACCGGGCGCCTGGGCGCCCGGTTCGAGGTCACGGCGTCAGCGTGGGATCAGTCGTGGGCGTAGATGTCCACGTCCTTGGTCTCGCGCACGAAGATCAGGCCGATGACGAAGCACACGGCGGCGATGATGATGGGGTACCACAGGCCGTAGTACATGTTGCCGTTGGCCGCCACCATCGCGAAGGTGACCGAGGGCAGCAGGCCACCGAACCAGCCGTTGCCGATGTGGTACGGCAGGCTCATCGAGGTGTAGCGGATGCGGGTGGGGAACAGCTCCACCAGCATCGCGGCGATCGGGCCGTAGACCATGGTGACATAGAGCACCAGGATCGACAGGA
>JANOAQ010000368.1:0-1521 GCA_031411195.1 Burkholderiaceae bacterium
CCCCACCCCAGCGCTCCAACACTGCCCGATGCGCTTGTGCATTCACGACCGCGGCGTGCCGCGGTGGTGGTGTGGCCGCGGGTGTCGGGTGACTGGTGCAGCGAAATAAAGGTGGAGCCGGCCGGAGGCCGGCGGAGGACATTCGCGGAACACAGCACCCCGGCGCAGCGCGAGCGCAACGACAACGGCAAGGCCCGTCTTCAGTAAGTCTCCAGGTGCAACCGACCCTCACGCTTCAAAGCCGCACCCACCACATTCCAATCCAAGCCAGCCTGCTGCGCCACATCGCGCAAGGCCAGCACCACGCCCTCTTCCATGGCCTTCAGGCCGCAGACGTAGAAGCAGGTGTTGGGGTCCTTCAGCAACTGCACCAAGTCGGCCGCGCGCTCGCGCATCGCGTCTTGCACATAGCGCTTGGGCTGGCCCGGCGTGCGTGAATAGGCGAAGTTGCAGTCGATGAAGTCTTTCGGCAGGCTTTGCAGCGGGCCGAAGTAAGGCAGTTCTTCTTGCGTGCGCGCGCCGAAAAACAGCATCAGCTTGCCGCCCTCGAACTTGCCCGATGAACGCAGGCGGCGCCGCCACTCGGTCATCGCCCGCATCGGCGCGCTGCCGGTGCCGGTGCAGATCATCACGATGCTGCTGCGTGGGTGGTTGGGCATCAGGAAGCTGGTGCCGAAGGGGCCGATAACCTGCACGGTATCGCCCACCGCGCGGTCGCACAGGTAATTGCTGGCCACGCCCCGCACCGGCTTGCCGGCATGGTCTTCGAGCACGCGTTTGATGGTGAGCGACAGGTTGTTGTAGCCCGGTCGTTCGCCATTGCGCGGGCTGGCGATGCTGTACTGGCGCGCATGGTGCGGCCGGCCCTGGGCATCGGTGCCGGGCGGGATGATGCCGATGGATTGGCCTTCGAGCACCGGGAAGGGCATGGCGCCGAAGTCGAGCACCAGGTGGTGGGTGTCGTAGTCGGTGCCCACCTGGGTGACGCGCACATTGCCCACCACCGTGGCCGCAACCGACTTCTCGGCACCCTTGGGGCCGTAGAGGTTGGTGTAGGCATGCGCGGCCGACCAGGGGGGCAGCGTGGCACCGAAGGCACTTGAGTTGAAGGCGGCCTCGCCCGACACATCGGCTACCGGCTGCGGCGATTCGGGTGCAACTTCCACCGCACTGCCACCCGTGGCGGCGGCCAGTTCATCCTTGCTCAGCTCGGCCGGCAGCTCGTCCCAACCCAGCTGCTCGTCCAGGCTGTAGGCCCGCGCCTGCGGCACCTTGCGGTAGTTGTCGATGCTGCCGGTGGGGCACGGCGAAATGCAGTCATTGCACCAGTTGCACTTGCTGGCATCGACCACATAGTTGCGGCTGTCGTGCGTGATGGCACCCACCGGGCACATCGTCTCGCAGGTGTTGCAGCGGATGCAGATCTCGGGGTCGATCAAGTGCTGCTTGATCAAAGTGAGTGTCATGACCCACCCCCGCAGCGGCTTCGCCGCTCCCCCTCAAGGGGGCGCCGCCAGCGGC
>JANOAQ010000369.1:0-5826 GCA_031411195.1 Burkholderiaceae bacterium
CTGGGCGAGGCCCGCTTCGAAGAACTCGACCTGCAGCTGGCCGACACCCAGCAGCGCCATGCCGACCTGGAAGAAGCGGTGATCGCCGCCGAGCGCCCACTGGCCGACGCCCGCGAGCAAGGACGCATGCTCGAGCGCCAGGCCCAGGAAAGCCAGATCCAGGAGCGAGCGCTGGACGCCCGCCAGGGTGAGTTGCAGCGCGCAATAGAAACCGCCGAGCAGCAGGCCACCAGCAATGTGCAATCGGGCGAGCAGCTTGAGATGGAACTGGGCGGCCTGAACGACGCCGCCGCCCAGGCCGGCTTGCAAACCGCCCTGGCGCTCAAGCTCGAACGTGAACAAGCCCTGGGTGCCCAGCGCAGCCTGTATGACGACCTGTCGGCCCAGTTGCGCACGGCCGACGAGCAGCGCCTGCAGTACGAGCGCAGCCTGCAGCCGCTGCGCGACGAGATCACCCGGCTGCAGCTCGAATCACAAGCTGCGCAACTGGGCGGCGCGCAATACATGGAGCAGCTCACTGCGGCCAATGTCGACCTGGCCGCGCTGGGCGCGCAGGTGGATGCCGACAAGGTCAAGCTGTGGGGCTTGCAGGGCGAGATCGAGCGCATCAACCGCGACATCGCCGCGTTGGGCGCCGTCAACCTGGCTGCGCTGGACGAACTGACGGCTTCGCGCGAGCGCAAGAACTTCCTCGATGCCCAGGTCGCCGACCTGACCGATGCCATCGGCACGCTGGAAGACGCCATCCACAAAATCGACCTGGAAACGCGCGGCCTGCTGGGTGCCACTTTCAACCAGGTGAACGAGCATTTCGGCCGCATGTTCCCCAGCCTGTTTGGCGGCGGCAATGCCAGGCTGGTGATGACCGGTGACGAGATCCTGGATGCCGGCGTGCAGGTGATGGCCCAGCCGCCGGGCAAGAAAAACAGCACGATCCATTTGCTCAGTGGCGGCGAAAAAGCCCTGACCGCCATCGCGCTGGTGTTTGCCATCTTCATGCTGAACCCCGCACCGTTCTGCCTGCTCGACGAGGTGGACGCGCCGCTGGACGACGCCAACACCGAGCGTTATGCCCGTCTGGTGGCCGAGATGAGCCACAAGGGCACGCAATTCCTCTTCATCAGCCACAACAAGATCGCGATGGAAATGGCCGAGCAACTGATAGGCGTGACCATGCAGGAGCAGGGCGTGAGCCGCATCGTGGCGGTGGACATGGACGCGGCCATCGGCCTGGCGGAGACGGTATGAACATCAACATCAGCTTGACGGAAGGCCTGGCCGCCGTGGGTGGCGTGGTGCTCGTGGGTGTGCTGGTCAATGGCTGGTGGCAGGCCCGCAAGGCCAGCCCGCGCCAGGCCCAGGCGCCCGATTCAGCGCGCCAGGAACCCTCGCTCACCCAGCCCGGCGGCCAGCACCAGACCCAGGCCGATGCCGCCGCCGAAGCCGCCGCCCCCCTGGCCGAGTTGCGCCCCGCCGCCCCGCGCAAGACGGCCCGGCTCGACCCGCTGATCGACGCCATCGCCACCCTGGCGCTGGATGCCCCCATCACCGGCGACCTGGCCCTGATGCACTTGCCACCTTCGCGCCGGGCCGGCACCAAGCCCTTTTTGATCGAAGGCCTGAATGCCGAATCGGCCGAATGGGAACTGCCCGCCGCCGGCCAGCGTTACAGCGAATTTCAAGCCGGCGTGCAGATGGCCAACCGCAGTGGGGCGCTCAACGAGATCGAGTACAGCGAATTCGTGCAGAAGCTGCAGGCCTTTGCCGACGGGGTGGGCGGCATGGCCGAATTGCCCGACATGCTGGACGTGGTGGCCCGGGCCCGCGAGCTGGACGCCTTTGCCGGCGACCATGACGCGCAGCTCTCGCTGGTGCTGCGCGCCAATGGCGCGGCCTGGAGCGTGGGCTACATCCAGCAGGGCGCCGCGCGCCACGGCTTCGTGGCCGGGGTGCTGCCCGGCCGCCTGGTGATGCCCAGCACCGACGAAGGCTCGCCGCCCATCCTGGTGCTGGGCTTCGATTCACAGGCCGCGCTGGCCGATGACCCCGGGGTGTCGTCGGTGCGCGAGGTGCACCTGACGCTGGATGTGCCGCAATCGCCCGAAGGCGTGGAGCCTTTTCCGGCCTGGCACGAGGCTGCGCGCCTGCTGGCCAAGGACATGGACGCCAGCATGGTGGACGACAGTGGCCGGCCCATCACGCTGCAGGCCTTTGCCAGCATCGGCGACGATCTTAAGCGCCTGTATGCGGCGCTCGAATCACGTGATCTGGCTGCCGGCTCGGCGGCGGCGCGGCGGCTGTTCAGCTGATGGTTGCAGCACGGCGGTGCGTCACAGGCCGATAGCCTGCTGCGCCCGCCAGGCGGTGCACAGGCGCACCGATTCCAGCGTGCGCTGCAGGCTGGCCTGGCCACCCGGGTAACGCGCGGCCTGCGGCGCGAAGGCCGCTTCGAGGCGGCGCGCTTCATCGGCGCTACAGGCGCCTCTGAAGAAGCGCGGCAGGCCGGCCACCTCCTCGCGCCCCAAACGCTGCACCACGGCCGCCTGCTGGTTTGCGATGAAGTCCAGCGCCCCGGCGCGTGCACCGGGATCCGCCGTCTGGGCAAGCAACAGCGCATCGAGGCTTTCGCGGATGTCGAGCCAGGGCGCCAGCAGCAGTTCCCGCGCGCGCTGGGCCAGCGCCGGCTGGCGAAAGTGGCCCAGGGCGCTCAGCAGTACGCGCCGCTCCGGTCGTTGGCTGCTGTCGCGCAGGGCGGTCAGCAGGGCGTCGAACAAGGCCGGCGCCGCTTCATCGGGGCTGGTTGCAGCAGCGGTATTCAGGATCGGACCGCGCACATCGGCACCCGCAGCGCGGCGGTCGGCCAGCCAGGCCAGGGTGAGCCGTTGTGCTTCGTCGCGCAAGGCGACGTCCTGGCCACGCGTGGCCACCAAGGGCAGCAGGGTGGTGCGCAACAACTTCAGGTCGTGCGGCTCGCCCGGCCGAGCCGCCCAGCCCAGGGCGCGGGCCCGGGCGCCAAAGGCTGCCTGCCAGGTCGCGGCATGGGCCATGCCGCGCTCATCGGCCACCAGCGGCTGCAGCCAGGCCAGCAGTTCAGCGGCGCCTCGCTGCACTTCGGGCGAGGCATGCGCCGCGCCGGCACCCACCAGGGCCAGAGCTTGCGGATTGCCCGCCAGACCCGCCTCGTGCAGGCCCCGAAGATCGTCCAGCAGCACCAGCCAATCGCCGGTGGACAGGCCCGGCGCGTTCACCAGGCCCTGCAGGCCCAGGCCGGCATAGGCCGTGCGGTAGTAGCCGGCGCCGCTGGCATTGGCCTGCACCCAGGCGGGGCATTCGGTGTCGGGCAAGGGCAAACGGGCAGCGGCTGCGGTCATCAGCAGGCGGCTGGTGCCGGCCGGCGTGCGCACCAGCAACGGCAGTTGCCAGCGCGGCTCGCCCGGACCGAGGTTTGACCCCAAGGGCAGCAGGCGCGATTGCTGCAGATCCAGGCGCGGCGGGCCGTCGTCGCAGCGCAGGCGCACGTCGAGCAGCGGGATGCCGGCCTGCCGCGTGAAGCTGCGCACGGCCGAGGGCAACCCGGCGTCCTGCTCGGCCAGAGCGCGAAAGAAATCGTCGCCGGTCGCCGTGCCCCAGGCATGGCGCTGGATGAAGCGACGCACACCCGCCTGGAAGCGCTCGGGCCCCAGCCAGGCCTCGAACATGGCCAGCACGGTCTGGCCCTTCTGGTAGGTGATGGGGTCCCACAGGCGGCCCAGGTCGTCGTCGGTGCGTATCGGCTCTTCGATGCGGCGGGCACTGGTCAGGCGGTCGGCCCGCATCGCAGCGGCCCGGGCGCGCTGCGTGCTGGTCTGCCAGCCCCAGTCGGGCTGCACCTCGGCGCTGATCTTGTCGCCCAGCCAGCTGGCAAAACTTTCGTTCAGCCACAGGTCGTCCCACCAGGCGGGGGTGACCAGATTGCCGAACCACTGGTGCGCCAACTCGTGGGCTGCAATCGACACCAGACCGCGCTCGAATTCGGGCGTCTGCTCGCCTGGCCGCGCCAGCAAGCTGGTGGAGCCCCAGGTGATCAGCCCGGGATGCTCCATGGCATCGAAGCCCTTGCTCACCGGCAGAGCCAACTGGTCGAGCTTGGTGTAGGGCATGGCCATGTCGAACCAGGCCTCCAGCCGCTGCAGCACTGCACCAGTGGTCTGCAGCGCAAAGGCGGTTTCGGCCCCGCGGCCCGGGGTGGTGATCACGCGGTGCGGCAGGGCCTTGTCGCGCCCGATCAGCCCGCCATCGCGCACGTCGAACCGGCCCACCGCAAAGGCCAGCAAATAGCTGGGCAGCGGCGGGGTGGCTTCAAACTGCACCCGCTTGTGGCCGGCCTTGGCGGGCGCTTCCTGGGCTGCGGGCATGTTGGACAGTGCCATCATCGCCTGCGGCACCGTCAGCGTCAGGCGCCAGGGCACCTTCCAGCCGGGCTCATCGAAGAGTGGGAAGGCCTGGCGCGCGCCGGTGGCTTCAAACTGCGTGGCAGCCATCCATTGGCCTGCCTCCTGCTGGCGGAACAGGCCGTAGACGTCCTTGTCGCCCAACGCGCCGGCAAATTCGATCACCAGGCGCGCCAGGCCGGAGGGCAGTGCAGGCTTGAACTGCAGATCCACCCGCTCGTCATCGACCCGAAGCACCTTGCCGGGCCAGCGCCTGGCGCCCACTTCCAACCACACCTCACCCAACTGCAGGTCCTTGGCATGCAGGCGCAAACTGCCGTTGGCGGGCAGCGGCCGGTGAAGTTTCAGGTCGATGGCCACCTCGCCGCTGTGGCGCGGCTGGTCGGGGTCGACAGTCAGGTGCAAGTCGTAGCCCAGCGGCTCCACGTTGGCCGGCAGGCGCATGGGCACTTCGGCAATGGGGCGAGGCACTGGCTTTCTGGCGGGTGCAGCGGCCATGGCCGCACCGGGCGCCAGGGCTGCGGCCAGTCCGATCAGCAGCCCGATAGACAGCCCAAAAAACAGCCCGATAGGCGGCCCGAAAAACAGCCCGGCAGCCAAGCGCACGCGCTTGCAGCGGCGGGCCGGCAGGGGCGAAAGCAGAGGTCGGGCGTGTCGGGCGACGGGCATCGATGGCATGGGCCGCAGGGCATGGGCAGCAGGGCGCGCCACTCTACACTTGAAGCATGCCTGCCGAGCCCGCGCCCAGCCCCGTCTTGCCGTTTGACAACCTTGCGCCGCCGTCTCTGGCCGATCGTGCAGCGGGCTTGCGTGCCAGCCTGCACCACCACGCCCATCGTTACTACGTGCTGGACGCGCCCGAGGTGCCCGACGCCGAGTACGACCGCCTGTTTGCGCAGTTGCAGGCCATCGAGCTGGCACACCCCGAGCTGCGCACCGCCGACTCACCCACCCAGCGCGTGATCGGCCAGGTGCTGCCGGGTTTTGAACCCGTTCGCCACGCCGTGCCGATGCTCAGCATCCGCACCGAAACCGACACCGAAGCCACCGGCGCCCAGGTCTTCGACGCTCGCGTACGCCGCGAGTTGGGCCTGGCCGACGACGAGCCGGCCGTGGCCTACTCAGCCGAGCTGAAGTTCGACGGCCTGGCCATCAACCTGCGCTACGAAGCGGGTGTACTGGTGCAGGCCGCCACGCGGGGCGACGGCGAGACCGGTGAAGACGTCACCCAGAACATCCGCACGGTGGGCCAGATCCCGCTGCGCCTGCAAGGGCTTGCACCGCCGGTGCTGGAGGTGCGCGGCGAGCTGTACATGCGCCGCGACCAGTTCGAGCAGTTGAACGAGCGCCAGCGTGCGCGCGGCGACAAGACCTTCGTCAACCCGCGCAATGCGGC
>JANOAQ010000370.1:0-2156 GCA_031411195.1 Burkholderiaceae bacterium
GGCGAGGTGCTGGGCAGTGCCGACACCGAAAACGTGCAGGGCGAGGTGCAGAAGAAGCTCGACGTCATCGCCAACGAGGTGCTGATCGAGGCCAATGTCTGGGGCGGCCATCTGGCGGCCATGGCCAGCGAAGAGATGGACAGCATCCACGTCGTGCCCAACCGCTACCCGCAGGGCGAGTACATGCTGCTGTTCGACCCGCTGGACGGCAGCAGCAACATCGACGTCAACGTCTCGATCGGCACCATCTTCAGCGTGTTGCGCAAGGTGACCAATACCCGCGGCGTCAGTGAAGAAGACTTCCTGCAGCCGGGCAAGCAGCAGGCCGCCGCCGGCTATTGCGTCTACGGCCCCCAGACCACCCTGGTGCTGACCGTGGGTGATGGCGTGGTGATGTTCACCCTCGACCGCGAGACCGGCTCGTGGAAGCTGACCGAGCGCGACATCCAGATACCGGCCGACACCAAGGAGTTCGCCATCAACATGTCGAACATGCGCCATTGGGCGCCGCCGGTGCGCCAGTACATCGACGAGTGCCTGGCCGGCAAGGAAGGCCCGCGCGGCAAGGACTTCAACATGCGCTGGGTGGCCAGCATGGTGGCCGATGTGCACCGCATCCTCTCCCGGGGCGGCGTGTTTCTCTACCCCTGGGACCAGCGTGAGCCCGAAAAGCCCGGCAAGCTGCGCCTGATGTACGAGGCCAACCCCATGGCCTTCATCGTGGAGCAAGCCGGCGGCGCGGCCACCAATGCGCAACAGCGCATCCTCGACCTGCAGCCGACCAAACTGCACGAGCGCGTGAGCGTGGTGCTGGGCTCGAAGAACGAGGTGCGGCGCGTGACCGAACTGCACTTGTCAACCGAGCGCGAAGCCAGCTGAGGCAGCAGGTGCCTCTGGTATAGTTCTGGGTTACCCCGCCGGTGTAGCTCAGTTGGTAGAGCAGCGCATTCGTAATGCGAAGGTCACCAGTTCGATTCCGGTCACCGGCACCACCCCAGAGCAAAGTGCTTCAGCGGCGAACGCCAAGCGTCAGTCGCCAAGCGGGAATCGCCAAGCGGCAATCCAGTTGGCTGATCAAACGCCCCGCCCGTCGGGGCGTTTTGCTTGATGCGCTTCCGAGTCAGGGCCCCCGCCCCGGCAACGGGTCTGACGTCCGCTGCTGCGCTTGCATCCCAATGCAGTTGCCCCGAACCCCCACGACCATGATCGAACCCCACGCCAAACTTGATCTGCACGGCAAGAGCCTTGTTGAACTGAAAGACCTGCTGGCCCGCACGGATGCCGCCATCGCCGAACGGCGCATCGAAGAGCTGAAGGTGCTGGCCGACGGTTACGCCAAGAAGCTGGCCATGAACGGCTTTTCGGTGCAGGAGGGCATCGCTGCGCTGAAGCCTTACCTGCCAACCCGGGCCCGCCGGCAGGCAGACTGAGCTGCGCCCCGGTGCATCGACCCTGACCGATGGCGACCACCGTGCACGCGGCCCAAGGCGCCGCCCCCAGCCCGTGGCAACCCGGGTTCAACAGCCCACCGATGGTTCGGTGGCTGGGCAGCCTTGCCCAGGGGGGCGATGCGCCCGCCATGGCCAGCCTGCCCGAGCGCTTGAGCCAATGGCTGGATTGGACGGACGCCATTGCGCTGGCGGCGGCACTGAATGCGGGCGTCGACGCGGCGCCCGTACCTCCCACCAACCCGCTCACCAGCCCGCTGACCAACCCGGTGCCCAAGGCGCAGGCCCGCTCGCCGCACGACGCCTGCCAGCAGGTTCGTCGCGCGCTGGCGCGGCAAATCGATCAGGACGCCGCCCTTCGCAGCGAAACCGCCACGGTCGACAGCGCGCAAGGCGCATCCTTTGCGCCCTTCCGAAGCCACTGCCGCGCACTGCAGCGCACGATGGAAGCCAGGATCGGCGCCTTGCGAATCGACGTGCGGGCTGCGCTGGCGGCGCAGTCTGCGGATCTGGCCCGGCTGGCCGACCTGGATGCCGTGTTGGCGCAGGCCCTGGCAGCACGTACCCAGCACCTGCTGTCCACCCTGCCCGACCGGCTGGAACAGCAGTACAGCCACCTGCCCGCCGATCAACGACCGGGCTTCCACCAGCAGGTGCGCAGCGTCTTGCACGCTGAACTGGACCTGCGGTTTCAGCCCATCGAAGGCC
>JANOAQ010000371.1:0-2927 GCA_031411195.1 Burkholderiaceae bacterium
TGGGGGCGATGGCCAGGCCGTGCACCGGCACCGGGAAGGGCAGCGGCTTCAGGTGGATGTGGTCGTCCACGGCCGCGTCGTGCAGCACCGCGTCGAAGTGCAGTTCATCCACCTTGGCGATGGCGCAGAGATCACCCGGCACCGCGCGCTGCACTTCCACCGTGCCCTTGCCCTGCAGCAGGTAGAGGTGGGCCACCTTGAAGGGTTTGCGGCTGTCACCCACATAGAGTTGCATGCCCGGCGTGAGCGTGCCCTGGTGCACGCGCAGCACACCCAGCATGCCCACATAGGGGTCGACCGTCACCTTGAACACATGGGCCAGCACGTGCAGGGCCGCATCGGGCTGGGCCACCATGGGCCGGGCCGCTTCGCCTTCGCCCTTGAGAAAGGCCGGCGGGTTGCCTTCGCCCGGGTGCGGCAGCAGCTGGTGCATCACGTCCAGCAGCTCACGCACCCCGGCGCCGGTGCGGGCCGAGACGAAGCACACGGGAATCAGGTGGCCCTCGCGCAGGGCCTGCTCGAGGGGCGTGTGCAACTCGCTGGCGTCGATGTCGCCGGCTTCGAGGTAGCGCTCGACGAAGGCGCCGTCCACCTCGACCACCTGCTCCACCAGCGCCCGGTGGGCGGCTTCCACTGGGCCCAGGTCGCTCTGCCCGGCGCGGTTGAAGAAGCAATCGAGCACCTGGGTCGGCCCGCCGTTGGGCTGGGTGAGCGGCAGGTTCAGCGGCAGGCATTCCTTGCCGAAGGTGGCCTGGATGTCGGCCAGCAGGGCGGCGAGGTTCACGCCCTGGGCGTCGATCTTGTTGACGATGATCACCCGGTCCAAGCCGCGCTCGGCGGCGTGCGCCATCATGCGCTGGGCCATGGGCTCGATGCCGGCCGTGGCGTTGATCACCACCAGGGCAGTGTCCACCGCTTCCAGGGCCGGCAGGCTGTGGCCGGCAAAGTCGGCGGCGCCGGGGGTGTCGATGAGGTGGATGCGACTGCCGCGCCAGTGGGTGTGCATCACCGCCGCGTGCAGCGAGTGCTGCAGGCGCCGCTCTTGCGGATCGAAATCACTGACGGTGCTGCCGCGCTCCAGGCTGCCGGCGGTGGTGATGGCGCCGCTGGCGGCCAGCAAGCTTTCGGCCAACAAGGTCTTGCCGGCGCCAGAGGGGCCGACCAGGGCCAGGGTGCGGATGTCGGCCACGGACACGGGGCCGACAGTGGATGTGCTGGGCATGAGCGCTTCTCCTCAGGTTGGGCGCTCGCTGCCGCTGCGGGGCCGGCAGTGGGCGCAGGGTGGGTGAATGCAGCCTAGGCCTGTTGCGGGCGGCGCGCAAGGGGCTGGACCATGGCGTGGGATGCTGGCCTGCCCCCCAAGGCCATCCGGCGGGTGTCCTGCCGTGGTCATCAGCCTGTGACAACATCCAGTACCACCGATAGAGACCTGCCGCCGTCCAGCCCCGGCCACCCACCCATGCCCATCTCGATCCGCACCGCTGGCGCCACCGCGCCGCTCACCTCCCTGGCCATGGCCGCCCTGTTGCTGGCCCTGGCTGGCTGCGGCGGTGGCGCCGAAGCCCCCAAGGGCCCGGCCGGCGGTGGCATGCCACCCGCCGCCGTGGGTGTGGTGACCGTGCAGCCAGGCCCGGTGCCCATCACGAGCGAACTGCCCGGCCGGCTTGAGGCCTGGCGCGTGGCCCAGGTGCGGGCCCGGGTGCCCGGCATCGTGGCCAAGCGCCTGTTCACCGAAGGCGCGCTGGTCAAGGCCGGCCAGCCACTGTTCCAGCTGGACGATGCCGCCCTGCGCGCCACCCTGGCCAGTACCGAGGCGGCCGTGGCCCGCAGCGAGGCCGGCGTGGCCCAGGCCCAGGCCCAGGTGCAGCGCAACCAGCCCCTGGCCGAGGCCAAGGCCATCAGCGCGCAAGAGTGGCTGTTGATACAAACCACGCTCAAGCAGGCCCAGGCCGATCTGGCCACCACCAAGGCTGCGGTGATGACCGCGCGCATCAACCTGGACTACGCCGCCATCAAGGCACCGATCGACGGCCGCATCGGCCGCGCATTGGTCACAGAAGGTGCGCTGGTGGGCCAGGGTGACGCCACCCAGATGGCCACCATCCAGCAGACCGGCACGCTCTACGTCAACTTCACCCAATCGGCTGCCGATGCATTGCGCCTGCGCAAGGCCTTCGACAGCGGGCGCCTCAAGCGCGCCGCCGGCAATGCCGCCGCCGAGGTGCGCGTGGTGCTGGACGACGGCAGCGAGTACCCACTGGCCGGAAAGCTGCTGTTTGCCGACCCGTCGGTCGATGCGGCCACCGGCCAGGTCAGCCTGCGCGCCGAGTTGCCCAACCCGCAGGGCGTGCTGCTGCCGGGCTTGTTCGTCAAGGTGCGCATCGTGCAGGCCACCACCGAGCAGGCCATCCGCCTGCCGCAACAGGCCGTCACCCGCGGCCCGGGCGGTGACACCGTGCTGGTGGTGGGTGCCGATGGCAAACCGACGCTGCGGCCGATCACCATCGGCGGCAGCCAGGGCAGCGATTGGCTGGTGCTGGGCGGCCTGCAGGCGGGCGAGCAGGTCATCGTCGATGGCTTTCAGAAGATGATGCCGGGAGCGCGGGTCAGGCCGCTGCCCTGGTCGCCACCGGGCAAGGGTGCGCCGGCCGCCCCCTCCGCTGCCTTGGCAGCGCCGGCCGCGCCCTCGGCTGCCAGCCGTTGATCGGGAGCGCAGCACATGCTCTCGGGTTTTTTCATCGACCGGCCGATCTTCGCCTGGGTCATCGCGCTCTTCATTGCGGTGCTCGGCGGCGCGGCCGTCACGCAGTTGCCGGTAGCGCAGTACCCCACGGTGGCGCCACCGTCCATCGTCATCAGCGCGGCCTACCCCGGTGCGTCGGCCCAGGTGCTGGAGAGCAGCGTGCTCTCGGTCATCGAGCAGGAGC
>JANOAQ010000372.1:0-3069 GCA_031411195.1 Burkholderiaceae bacterium
CGCGCGGCCGTTCAGACCGAGGCCACCAAGGCCATGAACTTTGTCGCGCGCGGCGATGGCACCAGCGCTTTCAGCAACGAACTGGCCGCTCACAATCGGGCGGTGAACCAGTTCCAGCGCGGTGGCGCTGCCCCCCGCCAATGACCGATCCCGCAGGCCGCTTCATCACCTTTGAAGGCATCGATGGCGCCGGCAAGTCCTCGCACATCGATGCCCTGGCCGAGGCGCTGCGGCAACATGGCCACACCGTGCTGCTGACGCGTGAACCCGGAGGTACGCCGCTGGCCGAGGCCATCCGGGCGCTGTTTCTTCACCAGGAAATGGACGCGCTGACCGAAGCCTTGCTGGTGTTTGCCGGCCGCCGAGACCACCTGCGCTGCGTCATTCAGCCGGCCCTGGCGCGCGGCGAGGTGGTGCTGTGCGACCGATTCACCGACGCCACCTTCGCCTACCAGGGCGGCGGCCGGGGCTTTGATCTGGCGGTGCTGGCGCAATTGGAGTCCTGGGTGCAGCAGCAAGGTGATGGCAGCCTGCTGCAACCCGGGCTCACGCTGTGGTTTGACCTGTCGGCGGTCACTGCCGCCACCCGCCGGGCGGCGGCCCGCCCTGCCGACCGGCTGGAACGTGAAGACCTCGACTTCTTCGAGCGGGTTGGCGCCGCCTACGCCCTGCGTGCGGCGGCGGCACCGAGCCGCTTCGCCCGCATCGACGCCGACCAGCCGCGTGAGGCCGTGTGGGCCCAGGTGCAGCAGGCGGTGTGGCCAGTGCAGGGCGGCTGATGGCCACGCGCACACCGGCCGCCGTGCCCAGCCAAGCCATCGGCGTGGCTGCCGATGGCCAATTGCCCTTGCCTTGGCTGGGTGAGGCGCTGGCGTCGTCGGCCAAATTGTCGGGGGCGCATGCCCTGTTGATCCACGGGCCGGCCGGCGCCGGCCACTTTGACTTCGCCGTGCTGCTGGCGCAGTCCTGGCTGTGCGAGGCCCGCCCGATCGCCCGCCGCGCCTGCGGGCAATGCGCCAGTTGCCACCTGGTAGCCACCCGCGCCCACCCCGATTTGCGCCTGGTGCTGCCTGCAGCACTGCGTGTGGAGCGTGGCTGGATCGACGAGGACGACTACATCCCCCCCAAGGGCGAGGCCAAGCCCAGCCGCGATATCCGCATCGACCAGATCCGCCTGGCCAAGGATTGGGCCCAGCAGACCAGTGGCCGAGGTCGCGGCAAGGTGATGGTGGTGCACCCGGCCGATGCACTCAACGTGCCGGCGGCCAACGCGCTGCTCAAGACCCTGGAAGAACCCCCCGGCACCTTGCGCCTGCTGCTGACCAGCGCCGACCCCGAGCGCCTGCTGCCCACGGTGCGCAGCCGCTGCCAGCGCTTGCCCCTGGGCCTGCCGCCCATGGACCAGGCCGGCGCCTGGCTGCGCGCCCAGGGATTGCACGAGCCCGGCCCGCTGCTGGCTCTGGCCGGCAGCAGCCCCCTGGAGGCGCTGGCCTGGGCCAGCGAAGGCCTGAGTGCCGCGCTACTGGCCGATATCCCTCGCCGTGTGGCGGCCGGCGACGCATCGCCGTTGCTCGGACGCCCCATTCCCCGGGTGGTCGATCTGCTGCTCAAGCTGGCCCACGATGCCCAGGTGCTGGCCGTAGGCGGTGCACCGCGCTTTTACGCCGCTGCGCACCTGCCGTCCGGGGTGGATCTGACCGCGCTTCGGCTTTGGCAGGCCACCTTGTTGCGAACCGCCCGGCACGATGAGCATCCCTGGAGCGCGGCGCTGCTGATCGAATCGTTGGTGACGCAAGCCACGGCGGTTTGGCCTGACGCTGGGCGACGTGCGCCCGCACAGGCACCAGCGCGTGGGGCGGCTTCGCTACACTCGACCCGATGAACGACCTGGCCTCTGCCACCACAGCCAATGCCAACAGTGCGGCGGGGGCCGGCGCTCGACCCAGCGTGATCCAGCTGGTTTTTCGGGAAAAGGGCGCGCTGTACGCGGCCTTTATCCCGATGTTGACGGACGGCGGCTTGTTTGTGCCGACCCAGCGCGCCTACAAGCTGGGTGATGACATCTACCTGCTGCTGTCCCTGCCCGACGACCCGCAGCGCTACCCGGTGGCGGGCAAGGTGGCCTGGATCACGCCGGCCAATGCCTCGGGCGGCCGCACCCAGGGCGTGGGCGTGAGCTTTCCTGGCGACGAGAAGACCCGGCTCATCAAGCTCAAGATCGAAGAACTGCTGGGCACGCAGATTTCGTCCTCCAAACCCACCCAGACCGTTTGAGCGCGCCCAGTCTGCGCCACCAGGCCGCCTGACGGCCGCAGCCCCCATGTTCGTCGATTCGCATTGCCACCTGACTTTCCCTGAGCTGCACCAGCGCATCGACGCGGTGCGCGCTGACATGGCCGCTGCCCAGGTGGACCGGGCTCTGGTGATCTGCACCACGCTGGAGGAATTTGATGCGGTCCATGCGCTGGCGCTGGCCCACGACAACTTCTGGTGCACTGCCGGCGTGCATCCCGATACCGAGGGGCTGGAAGAACCTGACTTCGATCGCCTGCAGGCGCTGGCGGCTCTGCCTCGCGTGGTGGGCATTGGCGAAACCGGGCTGGACTACTACCGCCTGAACGGACGCACCGTGGCCGACATGGCCTGGCAACGCGATCGCTTCGCAGTACACCTGGCCGTTGCCCGGGCGTTGGCAAAACCGCTGGTCATCCACACGCGCAGTGCGTCCGACGACACCGTGGCCATGCTGCGCACCGCACAGGCCCAGGCGGGTGGGGCGCTGACCGGCGTTTTCCACTGCTTTACAGAAACCGCCGAGGTGGCTCGGGCCGCGCTCGATCTGGGTTTCATGATCTCGTTTTCAGGCATCCTCACCTTCAAGACCGCCCAGGCCCTGCGGGATGTGGCAGCTTTTGTACCGCTCGACCGCTGCCTGATCGAGACTGACAGTCCCTACCTTGCGCCAGTGCCGCATCGGGGCAAGCCCAATTCACCGGCCTGGGTACCGCATGTGGCCGCCGAATTGGCGCGCATCAAGGGCCTGACGCTGGCCGGTGTGGCCCAGGCCAC
>JANOAQ010000373.1:0-1932 GCA_031411195.1 Burkholderiaceae bacterium
AGTACCTGGGCGGCCATGGCACCAGCATTGGCGGGGCCATCGTGGACAGTGGCAAATTTCCCTGGGCGCAGTACCCCGAGCGCTTCAAGCGCCTGAACGAGCCCGACGTCAGCTACCACGGTGTGGTCTACACCCAGGCACTGGGCGCTGCGGCCTACATCGGCCGTGCCCGGGTGGTGCCGCTGCGCAACATGGGCGCGGCCATCTCGCCGTTCAACGCCTTCTTGATCCTGCAAGGAGTTGAAACGCTGGCCCTGCGCATGGACCGCATCTGCGACAACACGCTGGCCGTGGCCAGTTATCTGCAGCAGCACCCCAAGGTGGGCTGGGTCAACTACGCCGGGTTGCCCGATCACCCCGAGCACGCCCTGGTGCAGCGCCAGATGGGTGGCCGCGCGTCGGGCCTGTTGACCTTCGGCGTGAAGGCAGCCGCTGGAGAAGGCCGCGCCGCCGGCGCGCGCTTTCTTGACGCACTGCAGCTCTTCACACGGCTGGTCAACATCGGCGATTGCAAGAGCCTGGCCACTCACCCGGCGTCGACCACCCACCGCCAGTTGTCGCCCCAGGAACTGGCCCAAAGCGGCGTGAGCGAGGACACCGTGCGCCTGTGCGTGGGCATCGAGCACATCGACGACCTGCGCGCCGATCTGGACGCGGCGCTGGCAGCGGTCTGAGCGAAATCGGGCCCTGGGCGCCGGCGATCTGTCACACCGGCGCCCCGGATCTGCCGCCATCCTGTCGCGATGGCAGGCTGACAATGCGGCCATGACCGAATTGATCGTCATTCGCCACGGCGAAACGGATTGGAACCGCCAGCACCGCTTTCAGGGCCAGATCGACGTGCCGTTGAACGACATCGGCCAAGCCCAGGCGCAGCGCCTGGGTGCGCGCCTGGCCGACGAGCCCTTCGACGTGCTGGTGTGCAGTGATCTGCAGCGCGCCCGCAGCACCGCCGAGCCGCTGGCCCGCGCCCGCACCCTGGCGCCGCAGTTGCAGCCGCTGTGGCGCGAGCAGGGCTTCGGCCTGCTCGAAGGCCTGGACGTGCCCACCATCCGCAGCCGGCATGCCGACCTGTGGGCCCGCTGGACACGCCACGAGGCTGACTACGCCCTGCCCGGTGGTGAAAGCAATGCCGCGTTCCATGCGCGGGTGATGCGGGCCCTGGCCGCCCTGGTGGCCGCCCACCCAGGCCAGCGGCTGGCGGTGGTGACGCACGGCGGTGTGCTCGACATGCTGTGGCGTGAGGCAAACGGCCTGCCGCTGCATGGCCCGCGTGAATGCGACATCCCCAATACCGGCATCAACCGCCTGCGCTGGCAGGGCGGGCGGCTGCAGATCGTGCAGTGGGCCGATGCCGGGCACCTGGCCGGCCTGCCGGCGCAGCCCAGCACCGCGCAGTCAAGCGTTTCCGACGGGCCCTGATCAGCCTTCCACCAGCGGCGGCACGTTGAACACCTGCCGCAGGTAGGCCAGAAACGTCTGGTCGTCGCACAGGATCTTGCCCGGGCTGTCGCTGAGCTTGGCCACCGGCTGGCCATTGCAGTGGGTCAGCTTCATCACGATGTGCAGGGTGTGCAGGCCCACGTCGTTGGTGAGGTTGGTGCCGATGCCGAAGCCCAGTTGCGTGCGGTCAGCAAAGTGGCGGTACAGCTCGAAGGCGCGCGGCAGGCTCAGGCCATCGCTGAACACCAGGCGCTTGGTGTGGGTGTCGATGCGCAGCTTGGCGTAATGCGCAAGCGCCTTTTCGCCCCACGCGATCGGGTCGCCTGAATCGTGGCGCAGGCCATCGAACAGCTTGGCGAAGTACAGGTCGAAGTCGGCCAGGAAGGCGTCCATGCCCACCACGTCGGTCAGCGCGGTGCCCAGGTCGCCGCGGTACTCCTGCACCCAGCTCTCCAGCGCGGCCTTCTGGAAGTCGCGCAGCCGGAAGCC
>JANOAQ010000374.1:0-4382 GCA_031411195.1 Burkholderiaceae bacterium
TTGGGGCCGAAGACCGCTTCACCACCCTGTTTGCCCGGTTGCTGCGGCTGTTTCCGGTGATGCCGCTGGCAGGTGCAGAGGCGCAGTTTCAACCGGTGGCCGTGGGCGACGTGGCCAGCGCCGTGGCGGCCTGCCTGCAAGGCCGCGCACCGGCCGGTGTGCTGCAGTGCGCCGGGCCCGAGGTGCTGAGCCTGCGTCAGATCGTGCAGCAAGTGGGCGCGATGGCGGGTTGCCCGCGCCCGGTGATCGGCCTGCCCGAATGGGCCGGCCTGCTGCAGGCCGGCGCCATGGGTTGGTTGCCGGGCGAGCCGCTGATGTCCCGCGACAACGTGTTGAGCATGCGGGTGCCCAACACCGCCAGCGCCACCTTGCCCGGCTTGGCCGATCTGGGCATCGCGCCGCAGGCCCTGCGCAGCCTGGCCGCCCACTTCAACCCACCCGACGTGCGGCGGCGCTGACCGTCGCCCGGCAAGCAGCGATGCGGGCCTACATCGTCGGTGGTGCTGTGCGCGATCGGCTGCTGGGCCGTCCAGTCAATGACCGCGATTGGGTGGTGGTGGGCAGCACGCCCGAGGCCATGGCCGAGGCCGGCTTCACGCCGGTGGGGCGCGACTTTCCAGTCTTTTTGCACCCGCAGACCCAGGAGGAATACGCCCTGGCCCGCACCGAGCGGAAATCGGGCCGAGGCTACCTGGGCTTCACCGTGCTGGCCTCGCCCGAAGTGACGCTGCAAGACGACCTGGCCCGGCGCGACCTGACCATCAACGCCATCGCCCAAGACCCGGCCACCGGCGCGCTGACCGACCCCTTCGGCGGCCAGCAGGACCTGCAACAACGCGTGCTGCGCCATGTCAGCCCGGCTTTTGCCGAAGACCCGGTGCGCCTGCTGCGCCTGGCCCGCTTTGCCGCCCGCTTTGCCGACTTCAGCGTGGCGCCTGAAACCCAGGCGCTGCTCACCCAGATGGTGGCCGACGGCGAGATCGACCACCTGGTGCCCGAGCGTGTGTGGCAAGAGCTGTCGCGCGGGCTGATGGAAGCCCACCCCGAGCGCCTGTTCGACGTGCTGCGCGCCTGCGGTGCCCTGGCCCGGCTGCTGCCCGAGGTGGATCGGCTGTGGGGCGTGCCCCAACCCGCCGCCCACCACCCGGAAATCGACACCGGCGTGCACCTGATGATGGTGCTGCAGATGGCCGCCCGGCTGGACGCGCCGCTGGCCGTGCGCTATGCCTGCCTGTGCCACGACCTGGGCAAGGGCAGCACGCCAGCCGACGAGTGGCCGCGCCACATCGCACACGAGGCCCGCAGCGAGCGCCTGGCCCGGACGGTGTCGGCCCGCTGGAAGGTGCCCGCCGATTGCAGCGAGTTGGCCGCCACCGTGGCGCGCGAGCACGGCAACATCCACCGCAGCGGCGAGTTCAACGCCCAGGCCGTGATGCGCCTGCTCGAGCGCTGCGATGCATTGCGCCGGCCGCAGCGCTTCGAGGCTGCCCTGCTGGCCTGCGAGTGCGACGCCCGTGGCCGTGGGGGCCTGGAAGAAGCGCCTTACCCCCAGCGCGCCCGGCTGTCGAAGGCGCTGCGTGCTGCCCTGGCTGCCGATGTGCACGCCGTGGCGCAGTTGGCCACCGCCGAGGGCCTGCAGGGCCCGGCTATCGGCGCCCGGGTGCATGAAGCGCGGGTGGCGGCGGTGGCCCGGGCACTTGCGGCCTGAAGGCGGGCGGGGCCCGTCACACCCAGTGGATGGCCCAGGTCGTCAGCAGGCTCAGCACCAGGGCCGAGGCCAGCGGCACCCGAACTTCACGACCGAACAGCATCAAACGAAGGTCACCAGGCAGCCGGCCCAGGCCGATGCGCCGCATCCATCCCGGCAGGCCACTGGCCAGCAGCAGGGCCACGAAGAAGATCAGCAACCACCTCACAGCCGGTGCATCCGGTCACCTTCGGCAAAGCCGAGCAGGCCACTGGCGCCGATGTCGATCCCGCGCGAGAAGGCGATCACCTTGAACAACTCGCCCATCTCGTGCTCGTTGACCAGCTTTTGCGCCATGGCGCGCTGGGCCAGGCTGGCGCCTTCGAGCATGGTCACCAGGCCGCAGTTGATGAGAAAGCGCGCCTGCGAGGTGTAGCCGGCCACGTCCAGCCCGGCGTCCTGCCCGGCCAGCGCGATGCCAGTGAAGTTGACATGCGCGGTGATTTCCTTCAAACCCACATCGGCCAGCGCATCGCCATCAGCGCGGTGGGCCCGGTGGCACATCAGCGTGCCGCCGTGGCGCTGGGGCAGGTAGTACTCGGCCTCGGGGAAGCCGTAGTCGATGAAGATCGCCAGCCCGCGCTGCAGCATGCCGCCCAGGGTGCTGATGAAAGCCTCGGCCTGCGGGTGGATCTCGGTGGTGGTGCCGGGCACGAAGGCTGCATCCATCGGTGGGCGCAATGCGGTGGGCCGATCGCCATAGGCCAGTTGGCCACCTTCGACCACCACGCCACGCTCGAACCAGCGCTCACCGTCGAAGTACAGCAGTTGCACCGGCATGGCATCGAGCACCTCGTTGCCCAGCACCACGCCCTCAAACTGCGGGGGCAAGGCGTCGAGCCACTGCACCCGGCTGCCAAATCGTGCCAGCCGCAATTGCTGGCGTTCGCGCAGGGTGCCCGACAGGTCGACGATGGCGTAGTGCGAGACCGCATCACCCAGGGCATCCAGCAACGCTTCGGCCAGCGCCCCCGAGCCGGCGCCGAATTCCATCACCGCGCCACTGCCGGCAGCCTGCAGGCCCTGGGCCACCTGCACCGCCAGGGCCCGGCCGAACAGCGGAGACAGCTCGGGCGCGGTGACAAAATCACTGCCCGATTGCGGCATGGCGCCAAATTTGCGGCTGGCATTGGCGTAATAGCCCAGGCCGGGCTCGTAGAGCGCCAGGGCCATGAAGTGGTCAAAAGGCAGCCAGCCGCCGGCTTGGGCGATGGCCCGCTGCACCACGGCCAGCAGGGCGCTGGCTACACTGTCGGGTTCGCCCGCGCGCCCCAGCTTTTCGGCGGCACTCGGTGTCGAAGCGGCATCTTCCGCAGGGTCCATCGCACGATCATTCGGCCGGGTCATCCGGCATTGTAGAAAGCATGTCCGCCGCTCATTTGCCCACCACTGCGTCTGCTGGCGCCGCCGCAGCCACCCGTCCGGTCGTGCTGGTCACCGGCGCGGCGCGGCGCATCGGCCGCAGCATCGCCCTGCACCTGGCCGCCCACGGCTGGGACGTGGTGGTGCACCACCGCCACAGCGTGGCTGACGCCGAAACCACCGCGCTCGAAGCTCGCGCCGCCGGCGCCCGCGCCTGGCTGCTGGCGGCTGATCTGGCCGACGAAGCCGCCTGCGCCGGCCTGGTGCCGGCCGCCGTGGCCGCCGCTGGCCGGCTGGACGCGGTGGTCAACAACGCGTCGCTGTTCGAGTACGACAGCCCGGCCGATTTCAACGGCGCCGCGCTCGACCGCCACACCCACGCCAATACCGTGCCCGCCGTGCTGTTGGCGCGCGCCCTGCACGCCCACCTGGCCGCGCGCGGCGCCCAGGGCTGCGTGGTCAACCTGCTCGACCAGAAGCTGGCCAACCCCAACCCCGACTACTTCAGCTACACCTTGAGCAAGGCCGCCTTGGCCGAGGCCACGGTGATGCTGGCCCAGGCCCTGGCACCGGTGCTGCGCGTGTGCGGCGTGTCGCCGGGTGTCACGCTGCTGTCGGGGCCGATGGACGACGCCGAATTCGAAGCCGCCCACCGCCTGACACCGCTGCTGCGTTCATCCACGCCCGACGACATCGCCCAGGCGGTGCGTTTTTTGCTCGATTGCCCGGCCATCACCGGCCACACCCTGCTGGTGGACGGCGGCCAGCACCTGCTGGGCCAGCCGCGTGACGTGCTCTTTCTCGCCCAGCAACAACTTGCCGCCTCCAAGGACTGACATGCAAAGCCTGCTCACCAACCCCAGCCTGATGGACTGCCGGCGGCTTTACCTGCGCGATTACGAGGTTTGGATCAACATCGGCGTGCACGACTTCGAAAAGAAGGGCGAGCAGCGCGTGAAGATCAACGTCGATCTGTACGTGCCGCTGGCCTTTTCCACCCCCAAGGCCGACCAGCTGGACGAGGTGCTGGACTACGACTTCATCCGCCGCACCATCACCGGCCGCGTCAAGCAGGGCCACATCCACCTGCAGGAAACGCTGGCCGACGATCTGCTGGCGCTGATGCTGGCGCACCCGCTGGTACGCGCTGCGCGCGTGTCGACCGCCAAGCCCGACGTGTACCCCGACTGCGCAGCCGTCGGCGTCGAAGTCTTCGGCGTGAAATGAAGCCCCCAAGCTCGCTAGCGCTCGCTACCCCCCGAGCACCATCCCG
>JANOAQ010000375.1:0-3577 GCA_031411195.1 Burkholderiaceae bacterium
GGCCTGAAGCTGCTGGCCCAGGTGGGCATCACGCCCATCGTCATCACCGGGCGCGATTCGCCGGCCGTGCGCCGCCGTGTGGCCGACCTGGGCCTGGTCGACGCCCACTACGGCGTGGCTGACAAGCTGGCCCTGGCCGACGCCTTGCTGGCCCGGCGTGGTATCGCCTGGCCCCAGGTGGCGGTGATGGGCGACGACTGGCCCGACCTGCCCATGCTGGCCCGCGCTGGCCTGGCCTGCGCACCGCACAACGCCCATGCCGAAGCCCGTGCGCTGGCCCACCATGTCACCGTGGCCCGCGCTGGCGAAGGGGCCGCACGCGAGTTCTGCGACCTGATGCTCATGGCCAGTGGCCGCTACGCCGCCTTGCTGCAGGCCCACCAGGGCACGTTGGACGGCCGGTGAGCAACGCCCACCCGCCGGCCGAGCTGCACCTGCCCGATTTGCCCGAGGTGTCGGTGCAGCTGGGCCGGCCTGGGGCCCTGGCTGCGACCGCGCCGCGCCCACGCCAGGCCTGGGGCTACCGGCTGCAGCAGGCACTGTCGTCCTACCTGCCGCTGCTGCTGATGGCGCTGCTGGCGGCGGGCACCTGGTGGCTGATCAAGCACACGCCACAACGGCCCGGCGACCGCGCCGACGCGCCGGTGCGCCAGACGCCTGACTACACGATGAACGGCTTTTCGATCACCCGCTTCGGCCCCGACGGGCGGGTGGTGCTGCGCATCGCGGGCGACACCTTGCGGCACTTTCCCGCAACCGACCGGCTCGAGATCGACGGCGTGCGCATCCACGCCATCGGCGCTGACGGCCGCGTGACCGACGCCACCGCCCGCCAGGCCCTGGCCAATGGCGACGGCAGCGAGGTGCAGTTGCTGGGCGGCGCCCAGATCACCAGCCAACTGAAAGGCGCCGAAGTGCTGGAGGTGCAGGGCGAATTTCTGCATGCCTTCCTGCGCTTCGAGCGCATCCGCTCGCACTTGCCGGTGCAGGTGCGCCAGGGCGGCACCGACGCCCGTGCCGCTGGTATGGACTACGACCACCTGCAGCAGATCCTGCAGCTCAAAGGCCCCGTTCGTGCCACCCTGGTCTCGGGTCCGCGACCGCGTGCCAAGACGGCGCCGGTGGCCGCGTCGGCTGCCCGGCCCGGCGTGAAGTCTTCCGCCCTGCCCGCCGGCCCGACCACCGGCCCGACAACCGCCCCCACCACCGCCCTGACTGTCGCCCCGAAGGGGAATCGCCCATGACCGCACAACCCCCACCGCTGGTCTTCATCACGGGCGCGTCCAGCGGCATCGGCCAGGCCCTGGCCCTGCGTTACCACCAGGCGGGCTGGCGTTTGGCCCTGGTGGCGCGGCGCGCCGACGCCGTTCAGCAATGGGCGCAGGCTCAGGGCATCCCGGCCGAAGCGGTGGCGGTGTTTGCCGCCGATGTGCGCGATGTGGCCGCCATCACCGCCGCCGGGCGCGCCTGCATCGCGCAGCTGGGCCTGCCTGAGGTGGTGATTGCCAACGCCGGCATCAGCGTGGGCATGGACACCGCCGACTATGCGGATCTTGCGGTGATGCGCGCCACCTTCGAAACCAACAACCTGGGGCTGGCCGCCACCTTCCAGCCCTTCGTGGCGGCGATGTGCCAGCGCGGCAGCGGGCGCCTGGTGGGCATCGCCAGCGTGGCCGGGATCCGCGGACTGCCGGGCCACGGGGCCTACTGCGCCAGCAAGGCTGCGGTGATCAGCTACTGCGAAAGCCTGCGCGGTGAGTGCCGGGCGGCGGGCGTCAAGGTGGTCACCATCGCGCCGGGCTACATCGACACCCCGCTCACCCGTGGCAACCGCTACAGCATGCCCTTCTTGATGACGGCCGAGGCTTTTGCCGACCGCGCTTTCCAGCACATCGCTGCGGGCGTGCGCATGCGCGTGATCCCTTGGCAAATGGGCGTGGTGGCGGCGCTGCTGCGGGTGTTGCCCGACAGCCTGTTCGATCGCCTGCTGGCAGGCCGCCCCCGCAAGCGGCGCCAGGGCGCTTAGGGCCAAGCGGCGCGCTCCAGGGCTGGCCGACGCCGAGCCTGCGCGGGCATGAAACTGCCAGGCCACAAAACTGCGCGGCACAAAACTGCACGGCCATGAAAATGGGCGCCGCAAGGCGCCCTTCGCTCAGGTGGCGATCAACCAGTGATCGCCGGATGGATCAGTAGCCCTGGCTTCCGCCACCACCGTAGCCACCACCACCACCGCTGCTGCCACCACCACGCGGGCCGCCGCGGCCGGTGCCGTAGGGGCTGCGGCCACCGCCGCCACCACCTGCGCCACCACCACCACCGCCGCCGCCGTAGCCACCGCCACCACCGCTGCTGCCACCGCCGCCGTAGCCGCCGCCACCACCGGAGCGGCCCCCGCCACCACCGCCGTAGCCACCGCCACCACCGCTGCCGCCGTAGCCGCCACCGCCGCCGGAGCGGCTCCCGCCACCACCGCCGTAGCCGCCGCCACCAGCACCGCCGCCGCCGCCGAAGCCGCCCGGACGCTCTTCGCGCGGACGGGCTTCGTTCACGACGATCGCACGGCCTTCCAGGGGCTGGCCGTTCATGGCGTTCATCGCGGCTTGCGCCTCGGCAGGCGAAGACATCTCGACAAAGCCGAAGCCCTTCGAACGGCCGGTTTCACGGTCCATCATCACCTTGGCAGACGTGACGCTGCCGAACTGACCAAATGCCTGCTGCAGGGATTCATCACGAACCGAGTAGGCGAGGTTGCCGACGTAAAGCTTGTTTCCCATGAGGGGAAGCTCCTTCTCAAGAAAAGTAAACCATGTGGAGCTTCTACCCAGCGTGAAACACTCAAGCTACAGGCGCCGTCTCCAGACACGGGCCGAGGGCGCAGACGCCCCCTCTGATCATTATGGTGGCAAACGCCGCACCAGAACCAGCCAGCACGGGCCGGGGCAAACCCGCAAGTATCATGAGTGTTGTCATGCGGGTACAACCCAACGATCACGGTGCATTGCAGGCCCTCCAGTCGGTGCTGCTGAGCATCGACTCGGTGCGCAATGCACGGGCTTGGTATTTGTTGCTGCTGGGGTTCACCGTTTCGGGCCTGCTGCTCACCGGGGTCATGCAGGCGCTGGGGCGCGATGCCGACGTCACAGCCGCAGTTCTGGCCGGCGCGGCTTTCTTCAGCCTTTTCTACTGCAGCAATGCCGCCGGCCTGGTGCTGATGGACGAGGCCTTTGGCCGCGAAATCCGATTTCCGCGAGAAGCCCTGGGCGACGCCCTGCGCTGTGCCCACCGGCTGTTGATCGTGGTGGCCTGCGTGCTGGCAGCTGCGCTGGTGCTGGGGGCGCTGGTCACCGGCCTGCTCTGGGCCTGCCGCCTGCCCGTGGTGGGCGAGGCCCTGATGGGCCTGGTGGTGCCGGTGGCGGTGCCGGCCCTGGGCCTGGCAGCGGTGGCCTTGTTTGCGCTGGTAGGCCCGGTGGCCGCGCCGGCGGTGTGGGATGGCCTGGGCGTGCGCGCCGTGCTGGCCATGCTGCTCCGCCAGGTGAGGGTGCGGTTTGCCCAGGCGTTGATGTTGTCAGCGGCGGTC
>JANOAQ010000376.1:0-6198 GCA_031411195.1 Burkholderiaceae bacterium
CCCTGAAGTCTTCATCGGGGTTGCCAATCAGGGCTGGACGGCAATTTTCCCGCTTTGTACCGTGAACAGGTAATGGCGCGATCCGAGTTGGCCGTTGGCGTCGAACTTGATGTCGCCCATCACCGTGCCCTTGAAGCTGCCACCGCGGATGCGCTTGGCCACCGCTTCGCGGTCCAGCGTCTTCAACTCGTTGGCGGCCATGGCCCACACCTGCAGCGCGGTGGCGCCCAGCGCCATGAACTTGTCGGGCGTGTACTTGAACATCTCCTGGCTCTTGGCCACGAACTTCAGGTTGGCCGGGTTGGACGCAAACGGCTCCACCTGCGGGAAGTAGATGTCGGCGCCGATCAGGCCGTTGGCTGCATCGCCGGCCACTTCGATCACGCTGGGCGCCACCGTGCCCACCGCCGCCACAAACTTGCCCGGCAGCCGCGACTGGCGGGCCTGGCGGATGGTGGCAGGCATGCCCAGCCCTTCATTGGCATTGATCGCCAGGGTGATGTCGGGCTTGGCCGCCACCACATTGGTCATGGCCACGCGAAAGTCGGCCTGCGCGAACGGAAACTTTTCTTCCGCCACCTTTTCGTAGGCCCAGTTCAGCTTCTTCAGCTCGTTCTCGATCGAGGCCTGTGCGCCGTTGCCGTAGGCATCGTTCTGGGTGAGAAAGGCCACGCGCTTGGCCTTGGCGATGTTGGCGATGTAGTTGGCGATCACCGCGCCGTCTTGCGAGTTGGAGCTGTTCAGGCGCACCGCCAGCGGATTGCCCTCGCCCGACAGGATGGCGTCGGCCTTGGAGATGGCGGTGATGTCGAGCACGCCGGCCCGCGACAGCACCGGTTGCATGGCCAGCGTGACGGGGCTGTTCCAACCCTCGATCACCACGGCCACGCCCGCTGTGGCCAGCTCGGTGGCGCGCGACACCCCCACGGCGGGTGTGGACTCGTCGTCGCGCGAGACGATCTCGATCTTGCGGCCCAGCACACCACCGGCCTCGTTGATCATGGCGGCCATCACGTGGATGGCATTGGTGACATGCTGGCCCTGGGGACCGGCGCCACCCGACAAGGGCAGGATCACGCCCACCTTGACGGTGGACTGCGCCACGGCGGCCAAGGGCAAGCCCAGCGCGCAGGCGGCCAACAGGGTGCGAATGAGCTTCATCTGGGTGTCTCCGAAAGAGGGCCCGCTCGTTGGCGGGGTGTCAACATCGATTGACAGTACCACTCGGTATGTTGGAGCGTCAATGCGGACTGAGCCAGTGCACTTGGCAAAATTGCAAAGCTTCATTGCCGGCATGATGATCACGTCCTGGCTGAACGCATTGCGAAGATACCCGTCGGTACGTAGCATGCGCCGACCCCCTCGCCCTTGCGAACAAGCCCCTGATGAGCACACCACCCCCAACGCTGCCCCTGCTGTCCAACATCCGGGTGCTCGACCTGAGCCGCATCCTGTCAGGCCCCTGGGCCACGCAGATGCTGGGCGACTTTGGCGCCGATGTCATCAAGATCGAGCGGCCCGGCGTGGGCGACGATCTGCGCGAGCAGGGCGTGCGGTTGAAGGACACCGCCGGACAAGACACCAGCGAGCGCGCCACCTTCCTGTCGGCCAACCGCGCCAAGCGCTCGGTCACCATCGACATGGCCCAGAGCGCCGGCCAGGCGCTGATCCGGCAACTGGCTGCCACCGCCGATGTGGTGGTCGAGAACTTCAAGAGCGGCGACCTGGCACGCTATGGCCTGGACTACGCCGCGCTCAGCGCCATCAACCCACGCCTGGTGTACTGCTCCATCACCGGCTTCGGCCAGACCGGACCGTACGCACAGATGCCGGGTTATGACCTGCTGTTCCAGGCCATGGGCGGGGTGATGAGCCTGACCGGCGTGCCCGATGGCCAGCCCGGCGCCGGCCCGCAGCGTGCGGGTTACCCGGTATCGGACATCACCGCCGGCCTGTACGCCACCATCGGCGTGCTGGCCGCACTGCACCACCGCGACACCGTCTCGGGCCGTGGCCAGCACATCGACCTGTCACTGCTCGATGCCCAGGTGGCCGCCGTCTCGGCCATGGCCATGGGGTATCTGGTGGGCGGGCAATTGCCGGTGCGCTCGGGCCTCAGTTCGCAGCTGACCGCGCCCTACGGCGACTTCGATTGCGCCGACGGCAAGATCCTCATCGCGGTGGCCAACAACAAGCAGTTTTCGGCCCTGTGCCAGGTGATCGGCCAGCCTGCGTTGGCCGACGATGCCCGCTTCAACAGCACACCACAGCGGGTGGCGCACCGGGTTGAGTTGGCGGCACTGTTGTCCGAGGTCTTGAAGGCCCGCACCGTCGGTCACTGGATGCCGCTGCTGCGCGCAGCCGTGGTGCCGGCCGGCCCGATCCATGATTTCCGCCAGGTGTTCGACGACCCGCAGATCCAGCACCGGGCCCTGGTCAAGACCATCGCGCACCCGCTGGCGGGCACGCTGCCGGTGGTGGGCAATCCGCTGAACTTTTCCGACACACCCATCCAGTACGGCAAACCGCCGCCACTGCTGGGCCAGCACACCACCGAGGTGCTGCAAGAACTGCTGGGGCTCAATGAGGCCGAACTGGCCCGCCTGACCCACGACAAGGTGATTGCCTGATGGACAAGGTGCTGGTGGTGGGCGCGTTGGGGCTGGTGGGCCGCGCGGTGATGGAACGGTTCGCCGAACGCCCCGGCCTGAAGGCCGTGGGCCTGGCGCGCAGGCCGCCCGACTTTGCGCCCGGCGCCACCTGGGTGGGCGTCGACCTGCGCGATGCCGCCGCCACCCGCACGGCCCTGGTGCCGCACCGCGACACCACCCACCTGGTGTATGCCGCGCTCAATGAGCAGCCCCAGCTCACCCAGGGCTGGCGTGACCCGGCCAACATGGCGATCAACACCCAGATGCTGGCCCACACGCTGGCCGCACTGGCCGGTGCACCGCTGCAGCACGTCACCCTGCTGCAGGGCACCAAGGCCTACGGTGTGCACACCGGCCGGCCGATGCGGGTGCCCGCGCGTGAAGACGACGCCCTGCGCGACCATGTCAACTTCTACTTCGACCAGCAAGATTTGGTGGCTGAGCGCGCCCAGCGCGATGGCTTCGGCTGGACCGCCTTTCGACCGCAGATCGTGCTGGGCGTGGCGGTGGGCAGCGCGATGAACCCGGTGGCAACGCTGGGCGTTCAACTGGCGCTGTGCCGCGAAACCGGCGAGCCGCTGCGCTACCCCGGCCACCCCCACCTGCTGACCGAATGCACCGATGCGCGCTTGATCGCCCAGGCCGTTGAATGGGCCTGGCACGCGCCGCAAGCCCGGGGCGAAGTGTTCAACATCGCCAACGGCGATGTGGTGCTGTGGCGCTCGGTCTTCGACCGGCTGTCGGCGCAGTTTGGCGTGCCCTTGGGTGAGCCCACGCCGCAGCGCCTGGCCGAGCAGATGCCGAAGCACGCCGGCCTGTGGCGCCAGATCGCCCAGCGCAACGGCCTGCACGTGGGCGACATGAACGCACTGGTGGGCCTGTCCTGGCAGTACGCCGATGCCACCTATGCCTCGCAGCGGCCGTTTGCGGTGCCACCGCTGGTGTCCACACTCAAGCTGCGCCAGGCCGGCTTTGCGGCCTGCATCGACACCGAAGACTGCATCGTCGAACACCTGCAGGCCATGCAGGTGCAGCGTTACCTGCCTTGATGGCGCCGCGCCTTTGCTTGCGCGGGCCTGGATTCACTCCGGCTCGATACCGGCGATCTTGAGCGTGCTCTTGTAGCTGTCGAGCTGTTCGCGCACCAGGGCGGCGAGCTTTTCCTGCGAGGTGCCGGTCAACATGAAAGCCTGCTTGGCCATGGCGGCCTGCACCTCGGGCCGGCCGATGGCGGCGACGAACTCGCGGTTCAGCCGTTGGGCGATCTCGGGCGGCATCTTGGCCGGCCCGAACACCCCGGCCCAGGACGTGAGCCTGAACTTGGGCATGCCCGCCTCGGCAATGGTGGGCACATCGGGCAGGGCCGGGCTGCGTTGCTCCAGTGTCACGGCCAGCGCGCGCAACCGTCCCTCGCGCACATGCGGCGCCACCGTGGCCGCCGTGGCCACCAGAAACTGCACGCGGCCGCCGATGAGGTCGGTCATGGCCTGCGGCTCGCCCTTATAGGGCACGTGCACCATCTGGATACCGGCCAACGACGCAAACAGCGCCGTCGACACGATACCGGTGGTGTTGCCCGTGGCGTAGTTCAGCTTGCCCGGATTGGCCTTGGCGTACTGAATCAGCTCGGCGATCGTATTGGCCGGCACCGACGGGTGCACCACGATGAAGAAGGTGTAGCGGCCCGCATCGGTGATGGGCGTGAAATCGGCCACCGGGTCGTAGGGCGGCACCTTGCGCAGGGCCGGAACGGCCGACATCGGGCTGTTGGTGGCCATCAGCAGGGTGTAGCCATCCGGGGCGGCACGGGCCACTTCAGCGGCGGCGATGGCGCCGTCGGCACCGGCCTTGTTGTCGACGATCACCTGCTGGCCCATGGCCGCTCCGACCGCCGCCCCCAGCGTGCGCCCGATGTTGTCGGTGGCTGACCCGGCCGGGAACGGCACCACCAGTCGGATGGGCTTGTTCGGATAGGCCTGGCCCTGAGCCTGGGCGAGCGAGGGGGCCAGCGTGGCGGCCAGGCCCAGCAGCAGTGCAGCGATGCGTGTTTTCAAGGTGTCTCCAGTAGTCCAGCAGGGATACGCGTCAAATCAATTCAAAAACCGGCCAGCACCAGCTTGCCGACCATGTGGCCGGATTCCACCGCCGCATGGGCGGCGCGCAGATTGGCCGCGTTGATGGTGCCGCCGTTTTGGGCCTGGGTACTGACGATCTGGCCGCTGTCCACCAGCGCAGCCACCTCGGTCAGCAGGTGGCCCTGGGCGTTCATGTCCGGCAAGTTGAAGCCCGAGCGGGTGAACATGCCCTCCCAGTGCAGCGAAGCGCTGCGCGCCTTCAGCAGGCGAATGTCGATGGGCCCGGTCTCGTCGATCACGCACAGCCGGCCGAACGGGGCGATGACCTTGGCCAGCTCGGCAAAGTGGGTGTCGGTGTGCGAGACGCTGAAGATGCGGTCGACCCAGCGGATGCCGGCGCTGGCCAGTTGCGGCGCCAACGGCTGGCTGTGGTCGATCACCAGATCGGCCCCCAGGCGCGCGGCCTGGGCCCGTGATTCCGGGCGCGAGGCGGTGGCCACCACCCGCACACCGGCCAGACACTTGGCCAGCTGGACGGCGATCGAGCCCACGCCCCCGGCGCCAGCGGTGATCAAGAGCGTCATCGGCTCGGCCGGCCGGGCATCGGGGCTGGACGGCAATTGCAGGCGATCGAACAGCGCCTCCCAGGCGGTGATGGTGGTCAGCGGCAGGGCCGCCGCCTGTGCAAAGCTCAGGGATTTGGGCTTGTGGCCCACCAGGCGCTCGTCCACCAATTGCAACTCGGCATTGCCACCCTGGCGGGTGCGAGAACCCGCATACCAGACCTCCTGCCCGGGCTTGAACAGCGTCACCTCGGGGCCCACCGCTTCGACCACGCCGGCCACGTCAAAGCCCAGCACCCGTGCTTCGCCCTCGGGCGGCGCGGCGTTGCGCCTCAGCTTGGTGTCCACCGGATTGACCGACACGGCGTGCACGCGCACCAGCAGGTCACGGCCGGTGGCCACCGGCTCGGGCAGGCTCAGGTCGACCAGGCAATGCGGATCGTCGGCGGGCAGGCATCGGCGGTAGGCAACGGCTTTCAATGGTGACCTTCAAGGCAGTGCAGACAACCGCCATGATGCCCTGAACGCCCTGCCCAACCCACACTTCCAAGGATTCGAAGTAGGCGGCGCTCGAAGCCGCGCATGCACCGGGCCATACTTCGGCGCCCGCGGCCCGCTCAGGCCGCATTGCACCCGGAGCAGACCCATGAAAACCCTAGGCCGTCGCGCCCTGATTTTGTTGTCGATGTTGAGTGCCTCGATGGCCTCGCCCGCCTGGGCCGACACCTGGCCCAGCAAGCCGATCAAGTGGATCGTGCCCTTCCCGCCCGGCGGGCCCACCGATGTGTTCTCGCGCGCGGTGGCGCAGCAGCTGCAGGCCACCCTGGGCCAGCCCGTGGTCGTCGAGAACCGAGGCGGCGCCGGCGGCGGCGTGGGCATGCAGGCCCTGGCCAAATCGGCGCCCGACGG
>JANOAQ010000377.1:0-6456 GCA_031411195.1 Burkholderiaceae bacterium
CATCAATGCCCGGCGGCGCACGAAGTCGGCTGCCACCAGCTTGCGCTTGGGGCTGCGGCCGGCGTCCTGGTCGGCCCGGATGGCGGCCAGCGCGTCGTCGTAGCGATTGCTGGCGTGGCGCAGAAAGATCACGCCCAGCACCGGCATGCAGTACTCGCTGCTGGTCAGCTTGGAGTTGGCGCGCAGTTGGTCGGCGGCCTCCCACAGGCTGGCTTCAATCTTGTTCAGTTCGGTCAGGGCGCTGCTGCTCATCGGGTCACCAAGGGTCTGCGGGGATTCTCGTTGACGTTGCACGGCCGGCCGTCATCGGCCCTCGCCAGTAGCCAGTAGCCAGTAGCCAGTAGCCAGTATTGGGATGGACTCTATTTCCCAATGCAGAACTTGCCGAAGATCTCGCCCAGCAGATCGTCGGGGGTGAAGGCACCGGTGATCTCGCCCAGGGCGTCATGGGCCAGGCGCAGTTCTTCGGCCAGCAGCTCCAGGGCGCCGTCACCTAACGCGGCATGGGCGCGTGCGTCTTGCAGGTGCCCGGCGGCGCGTTGCAGGGCCAGCACGTGGCGCTTGCGGGCGATGAACACGCCTTCGGTGGCGGCCTGCCAGCCGGCGCGCTGCAGCAGGGCCTGGCGCAGGGCTTGCAACCCGTCACCCGTGCGGGCTGACAGGGCAATCTCGCCGGTCGGCAGGGCTGCCAACGCACCCGCTTGGGCACTGTCGGCCTTGTTGTGCACATGCAGGATGCGGTGGGCGTCGCCGGCCAGCAGGCGCTGGGCGATCAGGTTTTCAGCGGCTTCGTAAGCCGCCTCGCCGCGCCGGGTGAGGTCGTGCAGAAACACCACCGCATCGGCATCGGCAATGGCCGCCCAGCTGCGGCCGATGCCGATGCGCTCAACCTCGTCGGTGGTTTCGCCCTCGCCGCGCAGGCCGGCAGTGTCGGTCACGTGCAGAGGCACGCCTTCGATCTGCAGCGTCTCGCTCACCTTGTCGCGGGTGGTGCCGGGGATGGCGGTGACGATGGCCAGCTCGGCCCCGGCCAGCGCATTGAGCAGGCTGCTCTTGCCCACATTGGGCTGGCCGGCCAGCACCACCTGCAGGCCTTCGCGCAGCAGGGCGCCCTGGCGTGCACGGGCCATCACCGACGCCAGCGTGGCGTCGATGGCGTCGAGCTGGCCGTGGGCGTCGGCACGCTGCAGAAAGTCGATCTCTTCTTCAGGGAAGTCGAGCGTGGCTTCGACCAGCATGCGCAGGCGCACGATGCGTTGGGCCAGGGCGTCGATCTCGTGCGAGAAGGCACCCGACAAGGACCGGCCGGCCGATCGTGCGGCCGCTTCGGTGCTGGCCTCGATGAGGTCGGCCACGGCTTCGGCCTGGGCCAGGTCGAGCTTGTCGTTGAGGAAGGCGCGCTGGGTGAATTCACCCGGCTCGGCCAGGCGCAAGTGGGGCAGGCCAGCGGCGGCGCCAGCCTGCAGGCAGCGCGCCAGCAACAGTTGCAGTACCACCGGGCCGCCGTGGGCCTGCAGCTCCAGCACGTCTTCGCCGGTGTAAGAGTGCGGCGCTGGAAACCAGAGACCCAGGCCCTGGTCGATGGGCAGGCCGTCGTCGCCCTTGAAGGGGCCATAGGCAGCCTGACGCGCCAGCAGATCGCGCCCGCACAGCAGCCGCACCAGCGGCGCCAGCCCTCGGCCCGACACGCGCACGATGCCCACTGCGCCTCGCCCGGGGGCGGTGGCAACGGCAACGATGGGGTCGGTGGGGTGGACGGCTGGCACGCGCCGGATTGTCTCATCCAGCGCCGGGCCGCCCCAAGGTGGCTGAGCGCCCCCTCGGGGGGCAGGAGCGCAGCGACGTGGGGGCTGGGCGCACCGCAGGTGGCGGGGCGCTGGTAGATGGCGCGGGGTGGAACGCCGGGTCGCCCGCGTGGGCGGCCCGTTGAACGGTCCAAGGCCGGCGCTGGGCTGCGCCGGTGGGCCCCGCATTGATCGGTGCGGGACCAGCGCTTGGTGCACCAGGCCCGCACCGCATGATCGTCAGATCAGTGCCGGCAACCAAGCCCTTTTTTTGCGCAAGGCCGGCAGCGTTGTGCAGGGCTTCACGGCGGGCCGCGTTGGCGCAGCCGCCGCCAGACTCAGGCCGCGATCAGGCCGGGTTCAGGCCACACCCAGGCGCTTGTTGATGAACCACTGCTGGGCGATGCCCAGGATGTTGTTGGTCAGCCAGTACAGCACCAGGCCGGCCGGGAACACGAAGAACATCACGCTGAAGACCAGCGGCATGATCCACATCATCTTGGCCTGTACCGGATCGGGCGGCGTGGGGTTCAGCCAGGTCTGGAACATCGTCGACAGGGTCATCAGCAGCGGCAGGATGTACAGCGGGTCTTGCGCCGAGAGGTCGTGGATCCAGCCGATCCACGGTGCGTTGCGCATTTCAACCGTCGACAGCAGCACCGAATACAGCGCAATGAAAAACGGCATCTGCACGAAGATGGGCAGGCAGCCGCCCAGCGGGTTGACCTTTTCTTCGCGGTAGATGCGCATCATCTCCTGCTGCATCTCTTGCGGCTTGTCCTTGTAGCGCTCGCGCATGGCCATCACCTTGGGGTTGATGGCCTTCATCTTGGCCATCGACTTGTAGGCGCTGGCGTTCAGCCAGTAGAAGGCGATCTTCAGCAGCACCACCAGCAGCACGATGGCCCAGCCCCAGTTGCCCAGGATGGTGTGCAGTTGATCGAGCAGCCAGTACAGCGGTTTGGCCAGGATGGTGAACCAGCCGTAGTCCTTCACCAGCTCAAGGCCCGGTGCCAGACCTTCGAGCTTCTTGCCCTCTTGCGGGCCGGCAAACAGCACGGCCTCGTGCTTGCGCTCGGCGCCAGGCGCCAGGTCGCCCAGAGTCAACACCATGGCGGTGCGGTAGAGCGGCTGGTTGAAATTGCCGGCGTCGGCGTCAATGCGGTCGAAGCGGTACTCGCGTGCCTCTTTGGCGTTGACGATCCAGGTCGACGCAAAGTAGTGCTGCACCATGGCCACCCAGCCGTTGTCGGCCGATTTGTCGTGGTCGATGGGCGCGTTGTTCTTCAGCGATTTGTCGATGTCGGCAAACTCGACCTTGCGGAACTTGCCGTTGTCGGTATACATCGCCGGGCCGGTGTAGGCCGTGGGGCCGGCCAGCACGTTGGTATTGCCCTCGATGCGGCCATCGCGAGCCAGCTGCAGGTACAGCTTGGGGCTGATGGGCGCACCCGACACGTTCTTCAAGGTGTGGCTGATGGCCACCGTGTATTCGCCACGGGTGAAGGTGAGTGTCTTGACCAGCTTGATGCCGCCCACCTCGGGCGATTCAAAGCCGATGCTCACCGATTGGGCGCCGTCAGCCAGCTTGCGCTCACCGGGCAGCACGCTCATCACCGTCAGGTGGTTAGGCAAGCCGCCCGCGCCATTGGCGTTGTACAGCCCGGTCTGCGCGAGGTAGACCCGGGTTGCCGAGTGGTCGAACAACACCACCTGCTTCTTGGCATCGACCAGGTCGGCGTGCTTGAGCAATTCAAGCTTCACCAGATCACCGCCCTTGCTGTCGAGCGTGGCCCGCAGCACATCGGTCTCAATGGTGACTTTTTCGCTGGCCACCGGGGCAGCGGCGGCGGGCAGGCCGGGCGCGGCGGCCGTTGTACCGCCGGCCACGGCCGGTGCAGCGGCCGGCGCAGAGCCGGCCGCTGCCACCGTGCGGGCCGGCGCGGGGGTGAACATCGACGGCAGGCCGTTGTGCTTGTTCCAGGCGTCCCACAGCAGGACGAGCGAGACGGAGAACACCACCCAGAGGATGGTGCGGCGTATGTCGTTCATGGACGGGTCTTTGAAGAAAGCAAGCGGGTGAACAGAAGCGGTGGTGCGGCGGGCACTGGGTCAAGCCCCCCGTCACACCAGGGATGGCAGCGCAGGATTCGCCGGGTGGCCAGGTAGGTTCCAGCGGCTGCGCCATGTTGCGCCAGCGCACCCAGGGCATAAGCCGAGCAGGTGGGCTCGAATCGGCACACATTGCCCAACCAGGGCTTGAGCAGCAGGCGGTAGGCGTGCACCAGGGCGATCAACAGGCGCTGAGGCAGGGCCAGCAGGGTGCGCAGCATGGGCGTGGCTCTTCAGCGGCGAGGCGCCACGGCCCGCTGCAGCAGCAGATCGAGCTCGGATCGGGCGACAGCGTTCAGCGTGTCCGAACCAGGGCTGGTGAACTGCTGCTTGTCGAAAGGCGCCTTCAGGCGCAGCACCCATAGCCCGGGCGGCAAAGCATTGGCGTGGCTGTCCATCACCGAGCGCATCTGCCGTTTGAGCAGGTTGCGGGTGACAGCGCGCTTGGCATGTCGCTTGGGCACCACCAAGCCCAGCCAGCAACCGGCGGGCGGTGTCTCAAAGGCCGGGGCAGGCAGTTCATCCACAAGCGGTGGGCAACTTGGTGCATCACCTGTGGATAACTTTGATTTTCTGGCCTTGCGTACGGGCTTGGCAGGCGCACTTGGGCAGGCCGACACATGGTGTGCGGCGAAGTGCATGCTTCGCGAGCGCGGCGGCGAGGCCAGCACGCGCTGGAAATCGGCCGATCGCAGCATGCGCCCGACCATGGCGGTTGGCAGCAGACAGCCCGAAGGGATGACGCAGCCTGGCGGCCGGAATCAGACCTGTGACAGGCGCTTGCGGCCCTTGGCGCGGCGCGCCGCGATGACCGCGCGACCACCCCGGGTCTTCATGCGGACGAGGAAACCGTGCGTGCGGGCGCGGCGGGTCTTGGACGGTTGGTAGGTGCGCTTCATGATGTTTCCTTAAGGGGCCCCACAACGCTGTCGCAGCAGGAATGCAGCTGGGTTGCCAGCTGCCTTGTCCGTCGACCGGGCCAGGCGTCCTGATTTCTGATTTCTGATACCAGGATGCCTGGCGCTTCTTGTTCTGTTCGTCGCGCTCTGTCCAGCCTGGGCCAGACCAAAAACGCTGCTCTCAAACGAACCTGCGCGTTGGGGAAACCCACTATTAGAGCAAAAACCCCCTTTGCGGTCAAACACTTGCACCACAAGCCGTGGCTTGCAGGGGCCATTGACGCCGGGCGCAGAACTGTGGATAACCTCGTCTGGCGGGCCTGGAGGGGCCTACAATATGTCCGCTCTCAGAAGAACTTGTCCACAATGAGCCTTGACCTGTGGCAGCGCACGTGCGATCAACTCGCCACCGAGCTGTCTGAACAGCAATACAACACCTGGATCCGCGCCCTGCCGCCGGCCGAACTGGCCGATGACGGCAGCGGCGGCGTGCTGGCGCAGGTGCGCGTGCCCAACCGCTTCAAGCTCGATTGGATCCGCTCGCAGTACGCCAGCCGCATCGAAGGAATCTTGTCCGAGCTGGCGGGCAAGCCCGCCCGGCTGGAACTGGTGATGGCCCAGCGTGATCTGCCGCCGGCCCGGCCGCAGGTGGCCAACGGACCGGTGCGCGCGCAGGCGCTGTTCAACGGTTTGGCGGTGGCCCCGTCTACCAGCGTGCGGCCGATGTCGGCTGCGCCGGGTGCATCGGCCGGTTCGCCAGCCTACGGCATGCAGCCCGGCTACCACCTGCCGCCGGCGGCCAACAGCCACAAGCTGAACACCGCGCTCACCTTCGACACCCTGGTGGCCGGCCGCGCCAACCAGATGGCCCGTACCGCCGCGCTGCACGTCGCTGGCGCGCCGGGTGTCATGTACAACCCGCTGTTCATCTACGGCGGCGTGGGCCTGGGCAAGACCCACCTGATCCACGCGGTGGGCAATGCCCTGCTCAAAGACAAGCCCGACGCGCGCGTGCTGTATCTGCACGCCGAGCAGTTCATCAGCGACGTGGTCAAGAACTACCAGCGCAAGACCTTCGACGAACTCAAGGCCAAGTACCACAACCTGGACCTGCTGCTGATCGACGATGTGCAGTTCTTCGCTGGCAAGGACCGCACCCAGGAAGAGTTCTTCAACGCGTTTGAAGCCCTGCTGGCCAAGCGCGCGCACATCATCATGACCAGCGACACCTACCCCAAGGGCCTGGTCGACATCGATGAGCGCCTGACCAGCCGGTTCGATGCGGGGCTGACGGTGGCCATCGAGCCACCCGAGCTCGAGATGCGGGTGGCCATCCTGATCCGCAAGGCCCTGGCCGAAGGCACCGAGATGCCCGAGGACGTGGCGTTCTTCATCGCCAAGAACGTGCGCGCCAATGTGCGCGAGCTCGAAGGCGCGCTGCGCAAGGTGCTGGCCTACAGCCGCTTTTCACACAAGGACATCAACATCGGCCTGGCCCGCGAGGCGCTGAAAGACCTGCTGAGCATCCAGAACCGGCAGATCAGCGTCGAGAACATCCAGAAGACGGTGGCCGACTTCTACAAGATCAAGATCGCCGACATGTACAGCAAGAAGCGCCCGGCCAGCATTGCCAAGCCGCGCCAGATTGCCATGTACCTGGC
>JANOAQ010000378.1:0-10471 GCA_031411195.1 Burkholderiaceae bacterium
GGCCACCGGTCGATCGCGGGGCTGGCCCGGCACGGCGGGGCGCTGCGCCACAAACAGCATGCCCGTGGCCATGCGGGGCAGCAGCCAGGCCAGCCCCTTGATGAGCTGCAGGCGCAGCGCCAGCCCCGGAAACTCAGGCCGCAGCCGGCCCAGCGACAAACCGCGCAGCAGCAGACGCAAGCCCTTGTTGCCCCCATGGAGCAGGCTGATCAGCGTGAACGGCAGCGCGCCATTGAGGTGAAAGCTCTGCCCTTGCGAACGGATTTGCGCGTAGCCGATTGTCGACAGGATGCTGCGCATCCCGGTGAAGGTGTAGTGCCGGATGTGCTGCACGCCCACATGCGAGATCTGGTCGTTGGGGTCGGCGTAGATCCGGAACTCGATGAACGGCGTGCGCTTGGCCAGCAGCAGATCGATGCGGTTGCGCAGGCCGTGCAGGTTGGGCACGGTGAGGATGACCCGCCCGCCCGGCTTGAGTACCCGGAAGATCTCGCGCAGCAGCAGGTCGGGCCGGAAGATGTGCTCCAGGATCTCCGAGCACACCACCGTGTCGAACATGGCGTCGGCAAACGGCAGCGGTTGATCCAGATCGTGCTTGATGGCGCGGATGCCGAAGGCCTCGATGCGGCGCAGGTTGGCGTCGGCAATGTCCAGGCCGATCACCTCGTGGTCGGCCTTGTACAGCGACGCCAGCCAACCATTGCCGCAGGCCGTGTCCAGGATCTTCTGCCCGGGCCCGCCTTCGGCCACACGGGCCACCACATTGCCGTAGCGGTCGTCTTCAAGGTAATGACGCCGCGTCATCGGCGGATCGTAGACCTGCACCATCTCGTCGTAGAACTGCTCGACGTGGGTCTTTGCATCGGCAGCGTGATCGGCGGGCGCAACGCGGTCTGGGTCCATGGCGGGCAGGTTTGACAGGTGGTGCAGTGCGGTGCGGTGGGATGGGATGGGGCGCCGGCTCAGCGGGCACCCGCCTGGCTGCGCCACCATTGCAGCGTACACGCCAGGCCCTGGGTCAGATCAGTTTGCGGCTGCCAGCCCGTCAGCGCCTGCATCTTGCCGATGGCGCAGACATAACGGCTGGCCTCGCCCGGCCGCGAGGCAATGGCGCCGATCTTCAGCTGGGCACTGCTGCCCGCCAGATGGGCGGCCTGCCTGGCCACCTCGCGCACGGTGACTTCGACGCCCGTGCCCACGTTGACGACCTGCCGCATGGCCGCCGGCGTGTCGGCCAGCGCCAGCAGGGCCCGCACCGCGTCGTCCACATAGAGAAAGTCGCGGGTCTGCTCGCCGCTGCTCATGGCAAAGGGCTGGCCGTTGGCGCATGCACGCAGCAAGGCGGGGATGAACATGTCACCCACCTGCTCGGGCCCATACACCACGGCCAGGCGGGCCACGCAGATGGCCGGCTCGGTCAGGGACAGGCAGGCCAGTGTGGTGGCCAGGCGCGCCACCGCGTAGGCCGTCTGGGCCTGCGCGGGCCGGGCCTCGTCAAAGGGCACCGGCGCACTGCCGTACTCCTCGCAGCTGCCTGCCACGACCACCCGGGTGTCGGCACGCAGGCACTGCAACAGGTTCAGGGTGCCCTGCACCTGGGTGTCGAACATCGTGCGCAGGTTGGCGGTGTCGTTGCCGATCAGCCGGATGCCGGCCAGGTGGAATACCCGCTGCGGCGGCCGGTCGGCCAGTGCCATGGCGACGGCCGAAGCCTGGCGCACATCGACCTCTTGCACGCCAACGGCCGAGTCGAATGGCTCGAACGACGCGCCCGCCAGCGATCCGGGGCGCACCCAGGCCTGCACCGAGCGGCCCGCGCCGGCCAATGCGCGGCAAAGGTGCCTGCCGATGAAGCCACCCGCGCCCGTGACCAGATCGTGACCTGAGGTGCTCACGGACCGGTACTCACGAAACGGTACTCATGAAACGGTACTCACAACTCACGCGGCGGCCGCGCGTCGATGCGGCGCACCAATGCCCGCGTCAGCGGCGGCGCCAGGAAGGCGCAGGCGGCCAGTGGCCAATGCCGAAGCCACCACGGGTTGTTGCGAATGGCCTCGCGCAGCGACCGTCGACAAGCCGGCATGTCGCCGCGCCGCACGGCCACCCGTGCCTGCAGATGGTGGAACATCGACGTCACCTGGCGCCTTGTCCGCTCGGCCGAGCCCTGGTAACGCCGGCGCTCCAGGATCTGCAGCGCCATGGCCAGGGCCACCCGGTCGCCACCGATGCCTTGGTAGCGCTGCATCTGGCCATCGTGAAAGCGGTAGCGCACCATGGCCTCGTTGTCGAACCAGGCCAGGCCCTCGCGCTCGCCCAGGCGCAGCAGCATGTTCAGCTCAAACGGCCAGAGACCAAAGCAGTCCTCGTCCACAAAACCCGCCGCCAGCAAGGCCGAATGGCGAAAGACCGTGCCGGATATCGGGATGAAACCGGTGCGCAGCAAGGGCTCGAGAAAGCGCATCGGCCCGCCCGGATGGCCTTCGCGGCCGCGCGCAACACGGTAGTTGCGGGTGCGTTCAGCCGACACCGTGCCGTGTGCATCCATCAACACCGCATTGGCAAAGTAGCAGGCCAGCCCGGTCGACGCCTCCAACTTGCGCACCGCCTTTTCAAGGTAGGTGGGCCCGATCTGGTCGTCGTCGTGCAAGACCATGAAATAGGGCTCGTGACACTGCTCGAAGAGCCAGCAGCAATTGCCGTATTCACGGATGTTCTTGGCTTGGCGCCAATAGCCGATGCGAGGGTCCTGCAGGCTGTCGACATAGGCCTTGACCGACTCGGCGCATTCGCTGCGTGAAGCGTTGTCGCTGAGCAGGATGCGCCAATCCTGGAAGGTCTGATCGCGCACGCTCTGAACCGCCTGCCGGACGAACTCCGGGCGGTTCAGGGTGGGGATGGCGATAAAGACGGTCGGCACAGTGGGGTGGCGCGAGGCGGCGGATGACGTCCGTCGGGGCAGAGCGAGTATACGGATCGCTTCTGCACCAAGACATGCACCAAGGCAGCGCGTTTCACCAGTGTTCACCCCCTGCATCGGTGCCACGCCGTGTGCGCGATTGACGCACCGTCGGGTGCCCTTTAGACTGAAAATCCACTGCGGTTTCCGTGCCCACTGCGCATGCGACCCGTGCATTCATGGCGGCCCTGATCGGTCGCTTCCTGCCTGCGATGGCACCCCCCAAAAATTGCCACGACGGCGATCCCACAGACCAAGCCATGTCATCTGCGACAGACCTGATCCGCAAGAAGATCGCGCTCGAGCTTGCATCGGTGCCCGTGCTGGGCCCGAAGGCGATGGCGCTCTACCTGCGCCGCAAGTACTGTGACCGCGTGGTCACGCCTGCCAAGGTGCAGAACTTCATCCAGGCCCAGCGCGACAAGCTCAACGGCGCGGTCGAGTGCAAGTCCTTGCCCTGGATCGTCAACCTGGACACTTTCAGCGGCTGCAATCTGAAATGCCCTTTTTGCCCGACCGGCACAGACCAGATGGGCCGCCCCAAGCGCCACCTGCCCATCGACCATGCCAAGCGCGTGATCGACAGCGTCAAGGACCACGCGCTGGAGATCCGGCTCTACAACTGGGGTGAGCCCTTTCTCAACCCCGACATCTTCGAGATCATCCGCTACGCCCACGATGCCGGGCTGTACACCGTCATCAGCTCGAACCTGAGCGTCAAGGTCAAGGACCTGGCGCAGAAGGTGGTCGACTCCCGGCTCGACCGCCTGACCGCCAGCATGGACGGCATCTCGCAGGCGGCCCTTGAAACCTACCGGCGCCGCGCCGATGCCGAGCTGTGCTTCGAGAACATCAAGGCCATCACCGACGAGCGCAAACGCCAGGGGGTGGCCTGGCCGTCGGTCGAGTTGCTGTTTCTGGTCTTCAAGCACAACGAGCACGAGATCGACCAGCTCGAAGCCAAGCGGCAAGAGGTCGGCGCCGATGTGTTCAAGCCCCGGCGGGCCTTCATCTTCCATGAAGACTTCGTGCCGCAGCACCCTGACTACCAACCGCTCAAGCAGATCTTCCACGGCGTCTGCGACTTCCTCTACTCCGAGCTCACCGTCGAAGCCAATGGTGTCGTCTCGCCCTGCTGCACCAACACCTCGTCGCAGTGGGATGTGGGCACCATCGACGACTTGTCCGGCGGGGGCTTGCGCGCCTTCTGGAATGCACCGGTCTACCGCGCCATGCGGGCCTACACCACCGGCAAGGGCGATGCAGGCAGCATCGCACCGGGGGTGGACATCCTCTGCAAGACCTGTGACCTGATCGACCATCCGAACTGCGGATCGCAGAAGCTGTCGCCCTTGCCGCCGTCGTTCCAGGCTGCTGGCATCACCTACATCCACGAGATCGGCCGCAAGAAGACGGCGACTGCACCCTGACCGCGCTTGTGCCTGTTCCGAAACGACCGTTGCGCGTCGCCCTCGCATGCCCGGGTGTCGGGCTGTCCCAGCGTGGCTTCGAGCGCATGTTCCACGACCTCTACAGGCTTGTCGAGCACGAGGTCGACGTCACCTTGTTCAAGGGCGGCGGGCCGACGAGTGCGCGCGAGAAGGTGCCCGTGTTCCTGCCGCGCAATGGCCGTGTCCTCACGACGGTTCCGCTGCACGCGCTGTTCGGGCGCAGCCCCATCCACGCCGAGTGCCTGACCTACGCCCTGGGACTGCTGCCGCATCTGTGGCGGGGCGACTTCGATGTGCTGCACTGCATCGATCCGCCGCTGACGCGGGTGATGTTCAAGTTGCGGCGTTTGCTGGGGCTTCGGTTTCGCCTGCTCTACACCCATGGCGTGACCATGCCGCCCGGCGACTACCCGCCTGCCGACCATCTTCACCATGTGGCCATCGGCCCGCATGCCGAGGCGCTGGACGCGGGCATCGCGGCCGATTCGATGACCGTGGTGCCCTGCGGCTTCTACCCCGAGCGCTTCGAGGTGCAGGCCAGCAAGCAGGCACTGCGCCAGGCCCATGGCGTGGCGCACGACACCTTTGTCATCCTGTCGGTGGCCGCCCTGAACCGGGGCCACAAGCGCTCGCACCATCTGATCGACGAAGCCGCACAACTGGACGGCAACTTCCTGCTCTGGCTGGACGCCAGCATGGACCAGGGCGAGCCTGATCTGATCGAGCATGCCCGTCAGCGCCTGGGCGCGCGCTGCAAAATCTCGCATGTACCGTCGGCGCAGGTGGGCGAGCTCTACCGCATGGCCGATGTCTTTGCCCATGCCTCGGTGTTCGAGTCGTTCGGGCTGTCGATCGTCGAGGCGGCTTCGACCGGCTTGCCAGTGCTCATCCACGACGCACCGCACTTTCGTTGGCTGGTGCCGCAGCCGGGTGCGTGGGTCGACATGACGGCGCCGGGCGCGTTGGCACAGCGCTGGCGCGCGCTGATGGCCGACCGCAGCCAGTTGGCCGCGCTGGGGGCCGCAGGGCAGGTGCGCGCGCGGTTTTCATGGCACCAACTTCGGGCCGACTATGTCGCGCTGTACCACCACGTGGCCGGCTTGCCCCAGGCCGGACAGGGCGGACCACGGGTCAACTTCTACGGGCAGCTCCATGGATGAGACCGTGGCCGAGCCGGTGCAGTTGTCCATCCTGGTCGTGAACTGGAACGTTCGCGACCTGATCCGCGCCTGCCTGCAATCAGTGCGCACCCAGATGCTGCTGAGCCCGCAGCAGTACGAGCTGATCGTGCTGGACAACGATTCGAAGGACGGCAGCGTCGAGATGCTGCGCGCGGAGTTTCCCGACATTGCCCTGATCGTGAGCCCGGTCAACCTGGGCTTTGGCGCGGGCTGCAACCAGGCCTATCGGCAGGCGCGTGGTGAGTTCATCCTCTTGCTCAACCCCGACACCGAGGTGATCGGGCATTCACTGGACGGCCTGCTCGCGGTGATGCGCAGCCGGCCACGGGCCGGCATCGTGGGTCCGCGCCTGGTGCACGCCGACGGCAGCTTTCAGCGTGATTCAGGGGGCGCCTTGCCCACGCTGGCCAACGTGGCCTGGAACTACCTGTTCCTGCAGCACCTGCTGCCCCGGCGCCTGGCGCCGCCGGCGCTGTTTCTGGAAGGCGACCTGCCGGGCATTCGGCCGATCGACTGGGTCTCGGGCGCCTCGATGCTGCTGCGTCGCGCAGCCATCGGGCCGCAGATCTTCGACGAGTCGTACTTCATGTTCGGTGAAGACATGGACGTCTGTGATCGCATCCACCGCGCCGGTTGGGAAGTGCTGTACGACGGCAGCCACGCCATCGTCCACCACCATGGCAGCAGTTTCGACCAGCAGACGTCGGTGGCGATCAAGGCAACCGCCCATCTGGGGCCGCGCCGCGTCTTTGCCAAGAACCACGGCCGGTTCAGCCTGCTGGTGTACGACGCCGTCCTGCTGCTGGGCTATGGCATCCGGTGGCCCTTGTACGGGCTGATGGATCTACTGCGCCCCGGCAGGGGCTACGGTGCGCGGTCCAGGTTCAGCCGTGGCTACATCGCCACCATGCTCAAGCGATCGCCCTAAGCTGCAGAGGCCGGGGCCAGCGGCGCTTTGTGAAAGTCGGTGTACCACGCGATGGTTCGCCGCAGGCCTTCTTCCATGCCGACACGCGGGGCCCATTGCAGCAGCTTGCGTGCCTTGCCGGCGTCCAGGTATTGCTCGCGAATCTCGGCCTTGGCCGTGTTCAGCACCCGCGGTGGCAAATCAGGGCGGCCCATCAAGGCCAGCACCTTGTGCGTCAGGTCGAGCATCGTCAGGCGCAGCTCCAGCCCGAAGTTGAAGGCTTCGCCGGCCAGCGCCGGGCTGGCGGCCAGTTGCTCGGCCAAGGTCAGGTAGGCATCGACGGCATCCTCGACGTACAGGAAGTCGCGCACGTACAAGCCATCGCTGCGGATCTCGAAGGGCTCGCCTTGCAGGGTGGATGCGATCACGCCCGGGATCAAGCGGCTGAAATTGAGGTCGCCACCGCCAAACAGATTGCCGCAGCGCACGATGGCCGTTTGCTGGCCATAGGTCTGGGCGTACATGGTGGTGATCAGGTCGGCGCAGCTTTTGGAAACCTCGTATGGAAAGCGCCCCTGCAGCGGATAGTCTTCCCGGTAGGGCAGCCGGTCGGAGTCGCCGTAGGCCTTGTCCGACGAGGCCACGATCACCTGCTTGACCTGGCTTTGGCGGGCGGCCTCCAGCAGCAGCCAGGTGCCGCGGATGTTGGCGTCCAGCGTTCCGCAAGGGTCGTTCTTGGCCACGCCCACCAAAGTTTGCGCGGCCAGGTGGAAGACCGTCGCCACTTCGTACTCCGCCATGGTGCGCCGAAGCAGTTCGCCATCGGTCAGCGAGCCCCGCACCGTGATCACCTTGTCGAGCCAGCCTTCGCTGACCAGCTTGCTGCGCGGCGCACCGTCGCGCACCAGGGCCACGACGGTGGCGCCCTGGCGGGCCAGCTCGGGCACCAGCCAGCTGCCCAGCAAGCCGGTGCCGCCGGTGACAAAAACTGCACGACCCTTCCAGAAAGGCTTGGACACGGTGGTTCCTTGTAGCGTTGGGCCCGGGTGATGGGCCCGCGTGAAGATCGGCGGGCCTCAGTAGGCCTTCTCAAGCAGCCTGAAATTCAGGTAGATCGTGAACGGCGCGAGCAGATCGTTCACGGTCCGCGTGACTTCGGAGCGGCCGCTCTCGGGCACGAAGACGATGTCGTCGGCCTTGAGCTGCGTGGCGGCCATCGTCATGTAGGGCGAGGGGCCGTACATCGAGTTGGCGCCTGTCAGGCGGGTGGCCTCCAGGTGGCCATCGGCCGACAAGCGGATGACGCTGATGTTGTCTTCGTTGGCAGAGCGCAGCACACCTCCGGCCAGCGCTATGGCCTGTGCCACGGTACTGGCCGAGCGCAACGGAAAGCTCCCGGGCGACTTGGCATCGCCCAGCACGTACACCATGGGCTGGCGCACGGTCATGGGAATGACATTGACCTCGGGGTTGATGAGGCGGGCCGAAAAGACGGTGCGCAACTGGGTTGCCAGTTCACGCGGGGACAGGCCTGCGGCCTTCAACTCCTGCACCAAGGGCAGCGAAATATTGCCATCCGGGCGGATCGTCACCGTGCGCGACACCTCGGGCGAGCGCCAGACCGACACCTCGATCTGATCGCCCTCGACCAGGAGGTATTCCTTCTGGAAGCGCACCGATGAGCGCATCACTTCTGGCGGCACGGCCACGGTGTGGTCGAAACGCGATTGCATGCTGCTGCAACCACTGAGCAACAGGACGGTCAACCCGACCAGGGCGGCGTGCAAGGGAGGCGGGCGCATTGGGCTACCGTGGGACCATCAGAGGACGAGAATGGTAACTGTGAATCTGCGGTGACCACCCCGTCGACCTGAAAGGCTTGCACGGCATGAAGATATTGATCACGGGCGCTGCGGGGCGCCTCGGCCGCGCCGCCTACGTGCGGCTGTGCGCCGAGCACCAGGTGGTCGGTCTTGACCGCTCGCCTTCATCCACGGCGGATGTGCTGGGTGACCTGACCGACGAAACCGTGCTGCGCGGCGCCTTGCGCGGCGTGCAGGCGGTCATCCACACCGCTGCCTTGCACGCGCCCCAGGTGGGCCATGTGCCCGATGCCGAGTTCGAGCGCATCAACGTGGCCGGCACCGCCACGCTGGCACGGCTGGCGGCCCAGGCGGGCGTGGCCCACATCGTCTTCACCAGCACCACCGCGCTGTACGGCGATGCGGCCACGCCGAACGGCCACGCCGGTTGGGTGGACGAAAGCCTGGCGCCGCAGCCGCGCACCATCTACCACCGCAGCAAGTTGGCCGCCGAAGCCCTGCTGCGCGATGCGGCGCTCGCGGGCGGCCCGGCGGTCACGGTGATTCGCATGTCGCGCTGCTTCCCCGAGCCCGCGCCGCTGATGGCCGCCTACCGCCTGCACCGGGGCATCGATGCGCGCGATGTGGCCCAGGCCCAGGCCCTGGCCATCGCGCTGCCCGCACCGCTCTGGCGGGTGTTTGTCATCTCGGGCGCCACGCCCTTCAAGCCGGGTGATGCGCCGGCGCTGTGGCACGACGCACCCGCCGTGCTGGCCGAGCGCGCCCCGGCGCTGGTGCAGGCCTTTGCGCAGCGCCGCTGGGCCCTGCCCAAGCGCATCGACCGCGTCTACAGCCCCGCCTTGGCCCAGCAGGTGCTGGGCTGGCAGCCGCGCTTCGGCTTTGACGAGGTGCTGCGCCAGATGGACACGCTGACCGGCGAGGTGCTGCCGGTGCGCACAGTGATCGACTAGCCGCCGGCCGAATCGTCGCGTCGGCCGAAGGCCGGGTCGATCTTCACCAGCGCTGCCGCCACGAAAGAAGGCAGAGTGGCCACGCAAACCCACACGAAGAAGGCGGTGTAGCCCAGACGGCTTTGCAGCCAGCCCGCCACCATGCCCGGCAGCATCATGCCCAGGGCCATGAAGCCGGTGCAGATCGCGTAGTGGGCGGTCTGGTGCGGGTGGCCCGGGCGGCCGCCTTCGGCCACCATCAGCATGAACACCAGGTAGGCGGTGAAGCCGAAGCCGTAGCCGAACTGCTCGATGGCCAATGCGGCGCTGACCACCACAACGCTCTGCGGTTGGGCCGTGGCCAGGGCCACGAACAAGAGGTTGGGTGCATGCATGCACACCATCAGCGGCAGCAGCATGGCCTTGAGCCCGCGGCGTGAAATCACCCAGCCGCCCAGCAGCCCGCCCAGGGTGAGCGCGGCCACGCCCACCGTGCCGTAGACCAGGCCCACGGCCTGCGTGCCCAGGGCCAGGCCGCCGGCTTCGCGCGGGTCCAGCAAAAAGGGCGTGACCAGCTTCAGCCCCTGCGCTTCGGCCAGCCGGTACAGCAGCAAGAAGGCCAGGATGCGGCCGATATCGGGCCGCCGAAAGAACGCGGCAAACACGCCCAGCGATGCACGCACCAGGCCCGCCTGGCGCGGCGCCCGTACATCGGCCGCCGGACGGGGCAGGGCCCAGGCATGCCAGGCGGCCGCCGCGATGAAGCCGCCGGCCAACAGCCAGAACACCATGCGCCAGCCATCGACCACGGCCGCCGGTGTGCCACCGCCACGTTGGGCCAGCCAGCCTGCGAGCATCACCAGCCCGCCCTGGCCGGCGATCATGGCCAGCCGGTAGAAGGTGCTGCGCACGCCGACAAAGGCGGCCTGCTGGCGCTGCGGCAGGGCCAGCATGTAAAAGCCATCGGCGGCAATGTCGTGGGTGGCCGAGGCAAACGCCATCAGCCAGAACACCGCCAGGCTGGCCTGCCAGAAGTTTGCCAGCGGCAGCGTCAGCGCCACGCTGGCCAGCGCGGCGCCCAGGGTCAATTGCAGCCCGACGATCCAGCCACGCTTGCGGCCCAGCAGGTCGACCAGCGGGCTCCACAGCGGCTTGATCACCCACGGCAGGTAGAGCCAACTCGTGTACAGCGCGATGTCGGTGTTGTTGACGCCGAGGTTC